>JAFGTZ010000371.1 GCA_016938795.1 Chromatiaceae bacterium
CTGTAGACCTCGACCAGGCGGCGCTCCTGGGCGATGAGCAGGTAGTAGCGCAGCGCGGGCAGGGCGCGGTAGGCGATGAGCTTTTCGCGTCGGTCGGTCAGTTCGGTGGCGGGCGAGAGCACCTCGGCGATGAGGCAAGGGGCGGTTTTGTGGAAGGGGGCCTTATCCTCGGGGGCGCAGCCGAGCAGTACGTCGGGATAATAGAAGGCATTGTGGGCGCTGATATGCACCTTCATGTCCCCAATGAAAACGCCGCAAGGAGTGCCGCGCGCAGCGGCGCGCAGATGAAAGGCGAGATTGAGGCTGATGCGGTTGTGCGTTTCGCTCGCGCCGGCCATGGCGAACACCTGGCCTGCGACATATTCGTGTCGGATGGGGCTAAGTTCCTCGTCCGCGAGATAATCCTCGACCTCAATGAGCAACTGCTCTGCGGTGGCGGACATGATGGGCCTCCTGGTTCCGACTGATTCGCGCGCCCCGCCCCGAAGGACGGGATCTGTCGCGCATCCGGGGCAAGCCTGGCGTGCCGGCAGAGAGGCCGGCTCAGCCCTTGAGCGGTTCGAGCACGGCGTCGAGATTGAGCGCGTCGCAGTAGTCCATGAACTCCTCGCGCAAACCGGCAATGTGCATGTCGGCGGGGATGCCCACAGTCATGTGTACCGAGAACATGGGCGTGCCGGTATGGGCGGCGGCATAGGTGTTGGTGGCCATGTCCTCGATATTGATATTGCGCTCGGCAAAGAAACCGGCCAGATTGTTGACAATGCCGGGGTGATCCATGGACACCACATCAACCGCATAGGGCAGCAGATTACCGCCGCTGCCGCGCTGTCCGGTGCGCTTCGAGAGGATGGTCATGCCGAGCTGACGCTCAAGCTCGGGCAGGGCGTTTTCGATCTTGGCGAGCGTGTTCCACTTGCCTTCAACCAGCAACATGGCCGCGAACTCGCCGCCCAGAACAGTCATGCGACTGTCCTCGATGTTGCAGCCCTGTTCGAGCACGGCCCTGGAGAGATGATTGACGATACCGGGATGGTCTTCGCCGAGCGCCGAGATCACAAGGTAGGTCTTCTGCCTGGTCATGTCCTTGCCGCGGGTAGATGGTTTAAGAATCGGGCTCAGTGTAACATGGGGCTTCACCGCGCCGTATCGACCACCTTTAAATTGGGCTTGACGGGGCATTTCAGCAAGGGGGAAGCCGGACATGATCCTCAGGGTTATCGTTGACGAGACTGTGCATGAGCTCAGGGTGCCCGACGGGCTCGCGACCCAGGCGGCGGATTTTTTCGAACAGCTTGATCGTGACATGGATCGCGGCTGGCAGATGGGGCGATTCTGGGTCGAGTCGCCCGAGCGGATGCAGCGTTGCCAGATCGTCGCCGACAAGCTGCTGACCGCGCTCGAAAACCACAACCAGCGTCTTGGCACCCTGATGGCGGGCTATCTGCTCGCGCGCCTGCCGGGGCTTGAGTCGGTCGAGCCCGATGTGCAGGGCGAAATCCAGAACACCCGCTTCACCATCACCGCGCCCCAGGTGGCAAGCGCGGCCCCGCTGCCGGCGGCTTCTGCCCAGGTCGCGCGCGAGGTCGAGGCGGCGCCCGCTGGCCTGAGCAAGCTGGAGGCCATGGAGCGGGCCGGGCGCGAGGTCAGCCCGGTGTTTCGGGTCGGGCGTGGCTGGCGCTTTTCGATTCTCGACCCCGAACGGGGCGACTGGATCGATGCGCCCCTGGCCGCGAGCGAGCAGGAGGCCGCGCGGCTGCGTCAGGCCGCGGTCAAGACGCGCTACGAGGCGTTGCTTGGCGTGCACTAAGCCGGGGAGCGGTTGGCATGGAGATGCTGTTGGAATTGAGCTGGGCCGGCTGGTTCAGTCTGGGGCTGGTGACGCTGTGTTTTATTCTGTTTGCAGCGAGCCGGGTGGCCCCGGACGTGGTGACCAGCGGGGCCCTGACCCTGCTTTTGGTGAGCGGTGTTCTGACCCCCGCCGAGGCCCTGGCCGGTTTCGCCAATCCGGGCATGCTGACCGTGGGCGTGCTCTATGTGGTGGTCAGCGGCTTGACCGAAACCGGGGCGGTGGGCTGGATCGGTCCGGGTCTGCTCGGGCGCCCGCGTGGGCCGCGCTCGGCGCGCCTGAGACTGATGCTGCCGGTGGCGAGTCTGAGCGCCTTTCTGAACAACACCCCGGTGGTGGCCATCTTCATCCCGGCGGTGCAGGACTGGGCGCGCCGTCATCGCCTGGAGCTCTCGCGTCTGCTCATTCCGCTCTCCTACGCGAGCATCGCCGGCGGCACCTGCACCCTCATCGGCACCAGCACCAATCTGGTGGTCAACGGGCTCTATGTGGAGGCGCTCGGCGGCACCGGACTGGGGCTCTTCGAGCCGTTGTGGGTGGGGTTGCCGGTCACACTGACGGTCGGGCTTTTTCTGCTGCTCGCCGGTGATCGACTGCTGCCGCATCGCCAACCCGCGCTGGAGACTTACGAGCCGCTGCGCGAGTATGTCGCCGAGATGCTCGTCGAGCCCGACAGCCCGCTCATCGGGCGCTCGATCGAGGCCGCCGGGCTGCGCCAGCTCCCCGGACTCTTTCTGATCGAGATTGAGCGCGGGGGGCAGGTGCTCGCGGCCGTTTCGCCCCAGCAAACCCTGATGGCGGCTGATCGACTGGTCTTCGTCGGTATCCTCGACTCGGTGATGGAGCTGCAACGCACCCGGGGGCTGATTCCGGCCACCGATCAGGTGTTCAAGCTCGATGTGCCGCGCCCCGGGCGCTGTTTCGTCGAGGCGGTGCTCTCGGACAAGTCGCCCCTGGTGGGTCTGACGGTGCGCGAAGGGCGTTTTCGCAATCGCTACGATGCGGTCATCATCGCGCTCTCGCGCCATGGCGAACGGGTGGCGGGCAAGATCGGCGATCAGCGGCTCCTGCCGGGCGATACCCTGCTCCTGGAAACCCAGGCCGATTTCGTTGAGCAACAACGCAACGCGCGCGATTTTCTGCTGGTGAGCCAGATCGGCGATTCGCACCCGCTCGAACACCGGCGCGCCCCGCTTGCGGTGGTCATTGTGGTGGCCATGGTGGCGCTGGCCGCGAGTGGTCTGCTCAGTATGCTGGAGGCAGCCCTGCTCGCCGCCGGGGCCATGATCCTCACCCGCTGCACGCGCTCGCGGGTGGCGCGGCGCGCGCCCGATTGGCAGGTGCTGGTGGTCATTGCCACCTCCTTTGGCATTGGTGCGGCGCTGGAGAAGACCGGCGCGGCCAGTCTGCTGGCCGGCGGGCTGATCGGGTTGGCCGATGGCGCGCCCTGGGCCACCCTGGCGCTGGTCTTTGTGGCCACCGCCATCCTGACCTCGCTGGCCACCAACAACGTGGCCGCCGTGCTGGTCTTTCCGGTGGCCCTGGAGGCGGCGCGCAGCATGGGCGTGGCGCCCGAGCCCCTGGTGCTGACGGTGATGGTGGCGGCCTCGGCAAGCTTTGCCACGCCCATTGGCTATCAGACCAATCTCATGGTGTTCAATGTCGGCGGTTATCGCTTTGGCGATTTTGTGCGCGTTGGGGTGCCGCTGACCCTGCTGGTGGGTCTGGTGACGGTGCTGGTAGCTCCGCTTGTCTGGCCCTTTTGATGAAAGCCGAGCGAGGAGAGTGCGATGAGCAATACCGTATGCTGGAGCCGCCTTGGCCAGTCCCTCATGTGGCTGGCGTTGAGCGCGCCCGTGATTGTCCTGGCCTCGCCCTGGGCCGAGATTCGCACCCCGAGCGCCGGGCCGACGCGAGTGATCGGCGCTCCGGCCAATGGCTGTCTGGACGGTGCGGCCATGCTGCCCGAGCAGGGGGCGGGCTATGTGAGCGTGCGCCGCCATCGCGGGCGCTACTACGGGCATCCCGATCTGATTCGTCTCATCGAGGCGCTGGGCGAGGCGCAACAGCGCCGCGACGGGCGGCTGGTGATGATCGGCGATCTCAGTCAGCCGCGCGGCGGGCGCATGGCGTCATCCCATCGCAGTCATCAGAACGGGCTCGACGTGGATGTCTGGCTGACCCTGGCGAACTCGACCGAACAGGCCATGGCACTCACGGCGGGGCGCGCCGATCCGCCTGATCTGGTCCGGCCCGACGGCCAGGAGGTGACGGCCGATTGGGGTGCCGATCCGTTCTTCCTGATCGACTTTCTGGCGCGCCGCCCCGAGGTTGATCGGCTCTTTGTGAGCCCGGCCATCAAGCGCGCCCTCTGCGCGAGCGCGGGATCCGATCGCACTTGGCTTGGCAAGGTACGTCCCTGGTGGGGGCATCGCGCTCACGCCCATGTGCGTCTGGCCTGCCCCGATGACAGCCCGCTGTGCGAGCAGCAGGCGCCCTTGCCGCCGGGTGACGGCTGCGGGGCTGAGCTGGCTTGGTGGTTCAGCGCGGAGGCGCGCGCGCCTGCCGCGCGGGCCAGCAGCACAAGGCCCGAGCCGCCGCCGGCCTGTCGGGTGCTGCTGGATTAGGGCTGTTTGGCGTGCTCTCCCCAGCGGGGAGAGCCTTAAGGCGAGTGGAGAAGCTTTCCGGGCGCGCCATGCGTACAATCGCGCCTGTTACAGACTTCTGACAGACCCAATGCGCCTCGAAAAGATCAAACTCGCCGGTTTCAAGTCCTTCGTCGATCCCACCACGGTGTCCTTCCCCAGCGCCCGGGTCGGGGTGGTGGGTCCAAACGGCTGTGGCAAGTCGAACGTGATCGACGCGGTGCGCTGGGTCATGGGCGAGAGTTCGGCGAAGATGCTGCGCGGCGAGTCCATGGCCGATGTCATCTTCAATGGCAGCACCGGGCGCAAGCCGGTGGGCACGGCGAGCATTGAACTGGTGTTCGACAACAGCGAGGGACGCGCCGGGGGCGAGTTTGCGCGCTTCAACCAAATCTCGGTCAAGCGCCAAGTCACGCGCGATGGGCAGTCGGCCTATTTCCTCAACGCCACCCGCTGCCGCCGGCGCGACATCCAGGATCTCTTTCTCGGCACCGGGCTTGGGCCGCGCTCCTACTCCATCATCGAGCAGGGCATGATCTCGCGCATCATCGAGGCGCGCCCCGAGGATCTGCGTCTCTTTCTCGAAGAGGCAGCGGGCATCTCCAAGTACAAGGAGCGCCGGCGCGAGACCGAAACGCGCATGCGCCACACCCGCGAGAATCTGGAGCGGCTCGACGATCTGCGCGAGGAGGTCGGCAAGCAGCTTCAGCATCTGGAGCGTCAGGCCGCCACCGCCGAGAAATACACCGCGCTCAAGGCCGAGGAGCGCCAGCTTGATCAGGAACTCAAGGCGCTGCGCTGGCGCGCGCTCGATCAGGCCATCGCCGCCCAGAACCGCGACCTTGCCGCCCTCCAAACCGAGGCCGAGGCGCGTCTGGCCGAGCAGCGCCGACTGGAGGCCGAGATCGAAGCGGCGCGCGCGGCGCGTGCCGAGGCCGCCGAGCGCTTTGGCCAGGTACAGGAGCGCTTCTATGCCATCGGCGCCGAGATCAGCCGCGCCGAGGAGGCCATCCGCTTTGCCAGCGAAAGCCGCGTGCGCACCGAGGCTGAACTGGCGCGGCTCGATCAGGAGCAGCGCGAGGCGCTCGGGCAGCTGGAGCAGGATCGCCTCCGGCTCGGTGAGCTTGGCGAGGCGCTGGCGCGCGACGAGCCCGAGCTGGAGGATGCCGAGCAGGCGCTGGAGGAGGCCTCGGCGCGTCTGCACGAGGAGGAACAGGGCTTGCGCGGTTTGGAGGCCGAGCGCGAGCGTCTCGGGCGCGAGGCTGCGGCTCCTGGCGAGCAGGCCCAGATGGAGCGCGCCCGGCTCACGGCGCTGGAGCAGTCGCTCGCGCGCGAGCAGGAGCGGCTGCGCCGGGTGGTCGAGGAACATGATCGGCTCTCCGAGCAGGATTTGGCCGAGTCAATCGAGCGCCTGGAGGCGCGCGAGGAGGAGCTGGAGGCGCGGCTGCACGACTTCGAGCAACGCCAGGGCCGCGCCGATGCGCGTCTGAGCGCGGCGGAACACGGTCTGCGCGCCCTCGCCGCCGAACTCGACGGCACGCGCACCGAGATGCAGCAGACACGCGGTCGGCTCGCCTCGCTCCAGGCCCTGCAGGAGGAGCGGCTGGCCGATGGCGAGGGCGCGCGGCGCGACTGGCTCGGACGCGTCGGCCTGGGCGCGGCGCCCCGGCTGTTCGAGCATCTGGAGGTCGAGCCGGGCTGGGAGCAGGCCCTGGAGGTGGCGCTCGGCGATGCGCTGGACGCTGTGCTCGGCGCCGAACTCGACCGGCACGGCGCGCTGGCCGCTGAGATGCCGCCCGGGCTGGTGCTGCTGGCCCCATCCACTGAGGCCCGGCCTGTCGAGCCCGAAGACGCAGCACATCGGCCGCCAGCCGATGGCCTGGCCGCGCGGGTGCGCGCCCCCGAGGCGGCAGTTCGGCTCTTGGCCGGCGCGCGCGCGGCCCACCGGCTCGATGAGGCGCTTGCCGCGCGCGAGTCGCTGGGTGCGGGCGAGCGCTGGGTGACACGCGAAGGCTTTCAGGTTGGCCCGAACTGGCTGGCGACCCCGCCCGCGCGTTCGGGCGATGGGGTGCTGGCGCGCGCCGAGGCCATTCGCGCGCTTGAGCAGGCCGTGGATGAGCTGGAGGCCCGAGAGGAACAACTCTTATCGCGCGAGGAGGCCGAGCGCGCGGCGCGCGCCGAGGCCGAGGACGAGCGCGCCAGCGTGGCGCGCGCCCTGGCCGAGCTGGGACGCGAGCGCGGAGCGCTCGGCGCCGAGCTGACCGGCCTGCGCGCGCGCGAGGAGCATCGGCGCGAGCGCCTCCAGGCGCTCACCGAGGAGGCGCGCGAGCTGGAGGAGCGCATGGCCGAGGCGCTCGAAGAGATGGAGGAGCGCCGCGAGCGGCTGCATGAGCGGCTTGCCGAGGTGGATATCCTGGCCGAGCGGCGCGAGGCGCTCGATGAGGAGCGCGAGGGGCTGCGCGCGCGGCTTGATCAGGCGCGCGCCGCCGAGCGCGACTGTCGGGCGCGCGCCGAGCGTCTGCGTCTTGCGGTGGAGGCGAATCGCGCCGCGCGCGCGGCCAGCGCCGAAACCCTGACCCGCGCCGAGGGTCGCGAGACGCAGCTTCGCGAGCGTCGCGAAGAGCTGCTCGATGCCCTGGAGAACAGTCTGGAGCCGCTCGCCGAACAGCGCGAGCGGCTTGAGGAGCAGCTTGGGCTGCGCCTGGAGATCGAGGCGCAGCTTAGCGCAGCGCGCGCGCAGCTGGAGCAGCTGGAGGCGGTGCTTGGCGAGCATGAGCGCGAGCGCCACGAGCGCGAGCGCCAGTGGCGCGATGCACAGGGCGCGGCCGATGGGCTGCGTTTGCAACGTCAGGAGCAACTGGTGCGACGGCGCACCCTCGAAGAGCAGCTTGCCGAGGCGCACGCGAGCCCGCAACGCCTGCTGGAAGGTCTCGACCCGGCGGCCGAGGAAGGCGCCTGGCAGGAGCGGCTCGCCCGGGTCGGGGCACGCATCGCGCGCCTCGGCGCCATCAATCTCGCGGCCATCGACGAATACCGCGAGCAGGCCGAGCGCAAGCAGTATCTCGACGCCCAACACCAGGACATCAGCCGTTCGCTCGATACCCTGGAGTCGGCCATTCGCAAGATCGACCGCGAGACCCGCGCACGCTTCAAGGAGACCTTCGAGCAGGTCAATCAGGGCTTCCAGCAGCTGTTTCCGCGTCTCTTCGGCGGCGGTCAGGCCTCTCTCACGCTGACCGGCGAGGATCTGCTCGAAACCGGGGTGAGCGTCATGGCGCGCCCGCCGGGCAAGCGCAACTCCAGCATCCACCTGCTCTCGGGTGGCGAGAAGGCGCTCACCGCCGTGGCCCTGGTGTTCGCCATCTTCGAACTCAACCCAGCGCCCTTTTGCATGCTCGACGAGGTGGACGCGCCGCTCGACGACGCCAATGTCGGGCGCTTCTGCGCCCTGGTGCGCGAGATGTCCGAGCGGGTGCAGTTCATCTTCATCAGCCACAACAAGGTGACCATGGAGATTGCCGATCATCTCATCGGCGTGACCATGCACGAGCCGGGGGTGTCGCGTCTGGTGTCGGTGGATGTTGAAGAGGCGGCGCGCCTGGCGGCGGTCTGATGGGCGCGCGCGCGGACTGATATACTCGACAACGCCAGAGGGCCGCCTTCGCCTGGCGCGCCTTTGCTCATTTCTCTTAACCATCCGCGATTCACGGTAGCCGAATGGACGCCAACACGCTGCGCCTGATCCTGCTTGTCATTGGGATCATCCTGATTCTTGCACTCTATCTCTGGGAGCGTTCCCGCGAGGACGAGGACGGAGACCTTGACCTCGATGAGCTTGATGATTCCAGACCACGGACGCGCGGCGATAAGCGCGAGCCCAATCTGGGGCAGCTTGAAACAGAGGACGCGGCGGACGCCGCTCCAGCAGTCGCGCGCGACGATCATGAGCCGCTGCTCATCCAGCTCAGCGTGGCCGCGCGCGCCGGACGCTTTGGCGGACCTGATCTGATGGATATTGCCGAGACCTGTGGTCTGCATCCGGGCGACATGGACATCTTTCACTGTCAAGATTCGCCAGGCAGCGAGGGGCGCGTCTATTTCAGCATGGCCAACATGGTCAAGCCGGGCAGCTTTGCCTTCGATGCCATGGACACCTTCAGCACGCCGGGCGTGGTGCTCTTTGCGCAGCTGGAGGGCGAGCCCGAGGACTTGAACACGCTCGACGAGCTGCTGGCCACGGCGCGCAAGATTGCCACCGCGCTCGATGGCGAGGTGCTCGATGAGCAGCGCAAGCCGCTGACCGTCAAGAAGGAAGAGACGCTGCGCCGCGCTGTGCTGGCGCACGAAATGCGCTGGACTCGGGCGGCCTTGCGATGAGCGCCGCACCCGATCCGCGCGCGCGTGTCGAGTGGCTGCGCACCGAGATTCTGCGTCATAACCATCTCTACTACGTGCTCGACGATCCAGAGATTCCGGATGCCGAGTACGACCGTCTGCTACGCGAGCTGCACGCGCTCGAAGCCGCCCATCCCGAACTGCTCACACCCGACTCGCCCACCCAGCGCGTGGGCGCCGAGCCGCGCCCGGAACTCGCCGAGGTGCAGCACTCAGTCCCCATGATCTCGCTCGACAACGCCATGAACGATGCCGAGCTCTGCGACTTCCACCAGCGCCTTGTCGCCGGACTCTCCCCGGAGCATCCGCTGCTCTACAGCGCCGAACCCAAGTTCGACGGTCTGGCCATCAGTCTGCGCTATGAAGCCGGCCTGCTGGTGCTGGCCGCAACCCGGGGCGACGGCAATCGGGGCGAGGACGTGACCCACAACGCGCGCACCATTGCAAACATCCCGCTGCGCCTGCTCGGCGAGGACATCCCTC
>JAFGTZ010000372.1 GCA_016938795.1 Chromatiaceae bacterium
AGGACGCGAAGATGACTGATGGATGATCGTGCTCGATGCGCTCGTGTCCTCCCAGGCTCGCCGAAGAGGGCTTCGAGCAACACATGAAATCACATCAGGTCGTCTTTGCGCTCATCGCGCCTTTGCGGTTCAACGCATGGATCAGCGCTTCTCGATGGGAACCCAGCTCAGGTTCTCGGGGCCGACATAGTGGGCGCTTGGGCGGATGATCTTGCCGTCGAGACGCTGCTCGATGACGTGGGCAACCCAGCCGCTGGTGCGCGAGATGACGAAGATTGGCGTGAAGAGGGCGGTGGGCACGCCCATCTGCGCATAGGACACGGCCGAGAACCAGTCGAGATTGGGGAACATCTTTTTCAGTTCCCACATGAGGCTTTCGAGCCGGTCGGCCACCTCGAACATGCGCCGGTCGCCGTTGGTGTTCGACAGCCGTTCGGCCACGGCCTTGATGACCTTGTTGCGCGGATCGCCCGTGGTGTAGACCGGGTGGCCGAAGCCGATGATGATTTCCTTGCGCGCCACCCGCTCGCGGATGTCGGCCTCGGCCTCGTCGGCGCTGGCGTAGCGCTCCTGAATCTCGCAGGCGGCCTCGTTGGCGCCGCCATGCTTGGGGCCGCGCAGCGCGCCGATGGCGCCGCTGATGGCCGAGTAGATGTCGGAATTGGTGCCGGCCACCACGCGCGCGGTGAAGGTGGAGGCGTTGAACTCGTGCTCGGCATAGAGGATGAGCGAGGTGTGCATGGCGCGCACCCATTCATCCGATGGCTTGTGGCCGTGCAGCAGGTGCAGGAAGTGGCCGCCGATGCTGTCGTCGTCGGTCTCGACCTCGATGCGCCGTCCGTTGTGCGCAAAGTGATACCAGTAGAGCAGCATGGAGCCAAAACAGGCGATGAGCCGGTCGCCGAGGGCGCGCGCGCCGGCCACGGGCATGGCGTCCTTCTCGGGCTCCAGGGCGCCGAGCACCGAGCAGCCGGTGCGCATCACGTCCATGGGATGCGCCGAGGGCGGCAGCTGCTCCAGGGCGGTCCTGAGCGCGGCGGGCAGCCCGCGCAGGCGCTGGAGGCGGCGCTTGTAGGCGGCGAGTTCAGCGCGGTTGGGCAGGTGTCCGTGGATGAGCAGGTGGGCAATTTCCTCGAACTCGGCCTCATCGGCGAAATCGAGGATGTCGTAGCCACGATAGTGCAGGTCGTTGCCGGTAAGGCCGACGGTGCAGATGGCGGTGTTGCCGGCGGCGGTGCCGGAGAGGGCGACCGACTTCTTCGGCTTGGGCTGGTGGGTCTCGGTCATCGTTTCCTCGCTTGGTTTTTTTGAACCGCTAAGAGGCAAAGGGCATGAAGGATGTTGGATGCAGGCGTCGCGACCGGACTCGAATCATCCGGGTGGCGTTGGTTGATCCTGGTGTCCTTCGCGCCTTGGCGGTTGCAGTCGTCGTCGTTATTCGCCGCAGCCTTCCTGGTTGAACAGCGCGTCGAGTTTTTGCTCGAAGGCGTGGTAGTCGAGATAGTCGTAAAGCTCCATGCGGGTCTGCATGGTCTCGATCACATTGGCCTGGGTGCCGTCGCGACGGATGGCCTGATAGACGTTGAGCGCGGCCTTGTTCATGGCGCGGAAGGCCGAGAGCGGATAGAGCACCAGGGCGACGCCAACACCGGCCAGCTCGCTGGTGGTGAAAAGCGGCGTGGCGCCAAACTCGGTGATGTTGGCGAGCACCGGCACCTTGACCGCTGCGGTAAAGCGCGCGTACTGCGCCAGCTCGGTCATGGCCTCGGGGAAGATCATGTCGGCGCCGGCCTCGACGCAGGCCTGGGCGCGCTCGATGGCGGCCTCCAGCCCCTCGACGGCGAGCGCGTCGGTGCGCGCCATGATGACGAAATCATCCGAGCGGGCATCGACCGCCGCCTTGATGCGATCAACCATCTCAGACTGCGAGACGATGGCCTTGCCGGGGCGATGTCCGCAGCGCTTGGCGGCGACCTGATCCTCGATGTGACAGCCGGCTGCACCATTGCGAATCAGCTGCTTGACGGTACGGGCGATGTTGAACGCGCCACCCCAGCCGGTGTCGGCATCGACGAGCAGCGGCAGGTCGCTGGCGTAGGTGATGCGGCTGACATCTTCGAGCACATTCTCCAGGCTGGTCATGCCCAGATCAGGCAGCCCGTAGGACCCGGCGGCGACCCCACCACCCGAAAGATAGAGCGCGCGATAGCCGGTGCGCTCGGCCATCATGGCGTGATAGGCATTGATCGCGCCGACCACCTGCAAGGGGCGCTCTTCCTGGACCGCAAGGCGCAACTTGGCGCCGGGTGTCATGGCTTCACTCATGATGCTGATTTCCTGTGGTGAGTGTTGAACCGCAAAGACACGAAGAACACGAAGGTTGTCAGCTGTCACGCTAAAAAGACTTTGCGTGCTTTGCGCCTTTGCGGTTTTACAAAATGTTATGAGGCATTTGCCAGCCGCTGCTCGATGGCGCGGCGTGAGGCGCGGATGTGGCGACGCATCAGCCATTCGGCCAGTTCGCCGTCGCGCTCGGCGATGGCCTCGACAATGCGTTCATGCTCGCGAAAGGCCGCGAGCGCGCGGTCGCTCTTCATGCCGAACTGGCAGCGATACATGCGCGCGAGGTGATAGAGATCGTTGCACAGCAGGTCGATGAGGCGCCGGTTGGCGCCGCCGCGTGCGATGCGGAAATGGAAGTCGAGATCGCCCTCGCGCTGAAAATAGGCCTGCCCCTCCTCGCGCGCAATCTCGGCGCGATGCTGTTCGAGCAGCTCGCGCAGATCGGCAATTGCTGCCTCGCTCATGCGCTCGGCGGCAAGGCGCGCCGCCAGGCCTTCGAGCGCCTCGCG
>JAFGTZ010000373.1 GCA_016938795.1 Chromatiaceae bacterium
CCCATGGCGATGCCGTCATCGACGGCGATGGTATTGAACTCCTTGGCCACGCCTCCAGCCGCCTCGATCTCGCGCGCGACCATCTGGCCCAGATCCTTCAGGTGCACATGACCAGGCACGAACTGGGTGAAGGAGTTAACGACAGCGATGATGGGTTTGTCGAAATCGCCATCGCGCATACCCGTGGCGCGCCAGAGGGCGCGCGCGCCGGCCATGTTGCGACCATGGGTGGTGGTTCGGGAGCGATACTGAGGCATGATCGAGGCCCTCTGAGGCGTCTAGTAATACGGGAGAGCGGGGTATCGCCTCTTAGAGCGATCCCCAGGAGCTGCGTCGACGGCGTAGGCGTAGATGCGGCAGGATGAGTCCAATCAGAATACCGCCGCTCACCACGCCGGCGCCGATCAGGAACCAGCGCTGGTGACTTTGATTGCGCAGATCGCGGTTTTGCTGTTGCAGTTCGGCCTGTTCGCGGGTGAGTTCGCTGACTTGAATGCGCAGTCGGTCGCGGTCGTTGGTGATGTCGAGAATATTGGCCGAGGCGCGACGGATGGTAGCGAGTTCCTGCTCTAGGCGCTGCTTATTGTCGCGCAGACTCTGGTTTTCGCTGCTCAGGGCCGCGTGTTCGGCCTGAAGCCGGCTGAGTTGAGCGGCAAGGGCGTCGGGTTTTTGTTGCAGTTCGGCGAGTTGCGCCTCCAGTTCGGCCACCCGGGTGCGAGCGACGGGTTCGTCCTGGAGTTCGTGTAGCAAGATATAACCCGTGGTGTCATCCTCAAGGCGCACGCGTGCGTAATTGGTGGTCTTGTTGACGCTTAGGATTTCAAGCGGGGTGCCGCTAGGCAACATGCGCAGAATGCGGTAGCGGGTGCTTTCCCCGGTGCGCAGCGTCACTTCGAGCCGGTCGGTGACATAGCGGGTTTCGGCCTGAACGCTGGGGGCATGGCCGCTCAGCGCGACCCAGAGCACGATCGACAAAAGCGCGAAACGGATCACGGGACGTCCTCAAACAGCTTGGGTGGTACGAAGCGGGTTGCGCGGCGCCACGTCGTGCCACCTGACTGATGCCGCGATGCCCGGATGGTCAGGAGTGAGAGGTTAGCAAAAATTCGAGTAAGGCCTTCTGTGCGTGAAGACGATTTTCAGCCTCGTCCCAGACCACCGAGTGTGGGCCATCAATGACCGGAGCCGCGACTTCCTCGCCGCGATGGGCGGGCAGACAGTGCATGAAGACCGCGTCCGATGCGGCGCGCGCCATCACGGCCTCGGTCACCTGGTAGGGCGCGAAGGCGGCTGCTCGTTGCGCCTGTTCGTCTTCCTGCCCCATGCTTGCCCAGACATCGGTGGAAATGAGATCAGCATCCTCGGCAGCCTCCAGCGGATCGCGTGTGATGATGCAGCGATCACGCGCGGGCTCAAGCACCTCGGGATCGGGATCGAAACCTTCCGGACAGGCGATACGCAGTTCGAAATCAAAGAGACGCGCGGCATTGATGAAGGAGTGGCACATGTTGTTGCCATCGCCGATCCAGGCCACGCGCCGCCCCTGAATGCTGCCGCGATGCTCGATATAGGTCTGCATGTCGGCAAGCAGCTGGCAGGGGTGGAAGCGATCAGTCAGGCCATTGATGACAGGTACGCGCGAGCAAGCGGCAAAGCGCTCGACCGTGTCCTGGCTGAAGGTGCGGATCATGACCACATCGACCATGCGCGAGATGACGCGGGCGCTGTCTTCAATGGGTTCGCCGCGTCCGAGCTGGGTATCTCGCGGCGAGAGAAAGAGTGCGTGCCCCCCGAGCTGGGCCATGCCAACCTCGAAAGAGACGCGGGTGCGGGTCGAGGATTTCTCGAAGATCATCGCCAGGGTGCGCCCGGCCAGCACGCGATGCTCGATGCCGGCGCGCAGCAGGCGCTTGAGTTCGATGGCGCGCTCAATCAGCGCGAGTGCCTCCGCGCGGCTTAGATCGTTGAGCGAAAGGAGATGTCTCGGGGTGTGAAGGCTGAGATCCATTGAGTTGTTTCTCCGGCGGCGTCGCCCTCAGGCGTGGTCGAGATGGCGCTCAATCAGGCCGCTGAGATCGCCGATCAGTTGCTCGGCCTCGGCGGATGAGAGGATAAGTGGTGGCAACAGGCGCACCACGCGCTCGGTCGTGACGTTGATGAGCAGCCCCTCAGCGAGGGCTTCGCTCACCAGAGCAACGCAGGGGCGATCAAGTTCGATGCCGATCATGAGACCGCAGCCGCGAATGGCCACAATCTCCGCGCGATGGCCGAGCGCGGCCTGGAAACCGTCGAGGAGCTGCTGGCCACGTTCTGCGGCCTGGCGGCAGAGATCCTCCTCTTCGATGATGTCGAGCACGGCACGCGCCGCGCGGCAGGCGAGCGGGTTACCGCCGAAGGTGGAGCCATGCGAACCAGGGCCGAAGACCTCGGCTGCGGCGCCCTGCGCAAGACAGGCGCCGATGGGCACGCCGTTGGCAAGCCCTTTGGCCAGGGTCAGCACATCAGGCCGCACCGCGCCGTGCTGATAGGCGAAGAGCTTGCCCGTGCGTCCCATGCCGGTTTGAATCTCGTCGAAAATCAGCAGCCACCCCTCGCGATCACAGATGGCGCGCAGCCGCTCCAGATAATCGGGCGCGGGGATGTTGATGCCGCCTTCGCCCTGGATGGGCTCGACTAGCATGGCCACGATATTGGAGCGGTTGGCTGCTGCCGTTTCGACGGCCTCGATGTCGTTGTAGGGCACGCGTACGAAGCCCTGCACCAGTGGCTCGAAGCCGGCGCGTACCTTGCGGTTGCCGGTTGCCGAAAGCGTGGCCAGGGTGCGCCCGTGAAAGCTTCCCTCGGTAACCAGGATGGACGGATTCTCGATGCCGCGCCGGTGCGCGTGCAGTCGGGCAAGCTTAATGGCGGCCTCGTTAGCCTCGGCGCCTGAATTGGCGAAAAACACCCGATCCATGCCAGCGAGGGTGCAGAGACGCGCGCCAAGCGCATCTTGCTCGGCAATGCCGTAAATGTTCGAGGTGTGGATCAGGCGCGCGGCCTGATCGCAGAGCGCCTCGTGCACGGCGGGATGGGCATGCCCAAGACCGCAGACCGCGATCCCGGCGAGTGCGTCGAGGTAGCGTTTGCCGTTCGTATCCCAGAGCCAGACGCCCTCACCTCGATCAAAGGTGACGGGCAGCCGGTTATAGGTGGCCATCAAGAAATCGCTCATGGCGCCAAAGCCCCGGTCAGTCTCCAAAAACAAAAGAGGCGGTTCCACCATGTGGGAAACCGCCTCTGCTCAAAGGCGAAGAGTGGGAATATAACGCGAAAACCCCGGCAGGTACAACTGGCGTCCAACTGGATGCCGATTGCCACCATGCGCGCGGGCTATAACCGAATAATGGCGTTTTTGTGACCTTCCAATGAAGTTTGGTCGATTAATTCGACGGCGGCTGATGTGAGGCGCGCCGCCTTGATTTCGAGGGGTTTCAACCTGCTAGGTTCTGGGCCACAAAGTCCCAGTTGATTTTTTGCCAAATGGCATCGAGGTATTGCGGACGGGCATTGCGATAATCGACGTAATAGGCATGCTCCCAGACGTCGATGGTCAGCAGCGGCTTCTGCTCCGTGGTGAGCGGGGTAGCAGCATTCGAGGTATTGACAATGGCGAGCGTGCCGTCGGCATTTTTCACCAGCCAGGTCCAGCCCGAGCCAAAGTTGCCTGCGGCGGATTGATTGAATTGCTGCTTGAAGTCTGCAAAAGAGCCAAAGCTTGCGTTGATGGCTTCGGCAAGGGCGCCACTGGGTTCGCCACCACCGTTCGGCGAGAGACAGTTCCAGTAGAAGCTATGGTTCCAGACCTGGGCGGCGTTGTTGAAGATGCC
>JAFGTZ010000374.1 GCA_016938795.1 Chromatiaceae bacterium
CTTCCTCAATCAACAGCTTCAGGACATCACGGGCACGGAAGAGAGGATAGCTCCTTTTTGGGATATGATCACACGGTACCAAACAGTCTAGCGTGCTAGACAGATTCCGTCTAGCGTTGTTAGTATAGATTCTGTCTAGCTCGCAAGGCCAAGACAAGCCGTTCGAGCAGTACTGGACTGAATCTACACTTTATGTCTGTGAATCTGATTGATAGCACATGCCGGAACATCAAGCAACAGACAACCCCGCCAAGGAGCGTTTTTGGGACCGGTTCATCGCCAGAGCCCGTCAGTCCGGCGTTAAAGAGAATGCGATTCGCTGGCAGGTGCGTCGCGCGGAGGCGTATCTGGCGGCCTTCCCCGACAAGCGTCTGAAGCAACACACCCGCGAGGACGTCAACGGCTATCTGGAGCAGACAGGTCGACTAGACGGAATCGCGGACTGGCAGTTTGCGCAAATCGTCGATGCTATACAGAATTTGCTGTTGACCGCGAAATTGCCGGTAGCCGCAGAGGTAGAATGGGATTTCTGGCGAGCTTCGGCGCGAACGCTGGAAACGAATCACCCAACGGTAGCAAGGGAGGCTCCTCCTATTCCGACAGGCGGGGAACAAGATCCGCCGCTATCGGGCGCTTTCCTGAAGCAGAAGCGGAATCCACCCTCGACGCTCGACCGGGTGAGGGACCGGCATCGACCGCTGCTGGAACGCCTGGTGGCGGAAATCCGACGCCGGCATTATTCGATCCGCACCGAGCAGGCATACGAAGCATGGGTGTGCCGCTTCATCCTGTTTTGCGATCACCGCGATCCGAGCGAGGTGGGTGCGGAGAGCATCCGGGGTTTTCTCGAAGACCTGGCGGTACGCGGTCAAGTCTCGGCCAGCACTCAGAGCCAGGCGTTGAATGCCCTGGTGTTTTTGTACAAACAGGTGCTTGGCCAGTCATTGGAAGCACTTGGGGATTTTGTTCGAGCCAAGCGGCTGAAGCGACTGCCCGTGGTGCTGGAGCGCTCGGAAGTCGGGCGACTGCTGGCCGGCATTGAGGGAACCCAGCATTTGATGGCCGCACTGCTGTATGGCACAGGGATGCGGTTGATGGAGTGCGTGCGGCTCCGGGTGCAGGATATCGACTTTCACTATCATCAGATCGTGGTGCGCGATGGCAAGGGGCAGAAGGATCGGGTGGTGCCGCTACCGATGCGTCTGGAAGCACCTTTGCAGGAACACTTGCGCCAGGTTCAGGCCCTGCACGAACAGGATCTGGCCGAAGGGTATGGTGAAGTGTTCCTGCCGGATGCGCTGGAACGCAAGTGGCCGAATGCCCCGAAGGAGTGGATTTGGCAGTATGTGTTTCCGAGCGGTCGGCTCTCGGTCGACCCACGCAGCGGCAAGACACGCCGCCATCATGTCCATGAAAACGGATTACAAAAAGCACTGAAAGCAGCGGCGCAACGAACAGGGATGACAAAGAAAGTGAACTGTCATTGTCTGCGCCATTCCTTCGCGACCCATCTGCTGGAATCCGGCTATGACATTCGCACCGTGCAGGAACTCCTAGGACACGCGGATGTGTCGACCACGATGATCTATACCCATGTGCTCAACCGTGGCGGCCAGGGAGTGCGCAGCCCCTTGGATGCCTTGCTATGACCATGGCTTTGAATGTCATGATTCGTAACCCGACGAAGGCTTTTCATCCCGTGCTCTCAGTCGGTTCTCGTCGTGGTCGTTCGACGCTGGGCCAGCAGGCGTGCAACGGACGCCTGGGGCTTTTTAGACGGAAGGGTGCGTGGCTGAGCGGGTTTCTTGGGGCCGCGTGAATGCTTGCGGTATTTGCCTAGTTGTCAAGTCCCCACAGACTATAAACTCTCTTTTGACGCGTTCAGACCGCAGATTTGTCCAATTATTGAATGCCTGAATGGGCGTGATATGCCTGAGCGCCTTCTGGAGATATGCTGATTGTAGATCTTGACGTCGTTGATCAAGGCTTGCTTCAGGCTCTTGGATGAGTCGAAGCGCGTGGTGGGGAGCACATCGCTGTCGGCTCGCAGCTGGAAGCCGCTTCCACAAGGCTCTCCCTCAGCCAGACCTGCTTCCGCTGGGCAGAGGGAAAGTCCGACAGGCTGCTAGGTTGGATGCGCTGCGCGTAACCGCTCGATCAAGGCGTCCATGTGCTGAAAGGCATGATCGCCGCCGTCCCAGATGAACAGTTGGGCGCTGGCGCAGTGGCTGTAGAGACGCTCGGCAATGTGATAGTCGATGACCTCGTCGCCCCGGTCGAGGAGCAGGGTGGTGGGCACGCCGTCGCAGGGGTTGGCGATGGCGTAGCGGCGCGTGGCCTCGGCCAGCTCGGGGGTGATGCGGTAGTGCTCGCCCTGGGCCGTGGTCTGGGGCTCGCCGAGTCGGGCGTTGAAGAGATCCCAGGGGGTGAGCGCCGGGTTGATGAGATAGAGATGCGCGAGGCGGTGTTGCCGGGCGAGCCATTGGCCATAGAAGCCGCCCATGGAGCTGCCGACGACTAGCAACGGCTCTTGCGGGTCGATCTGGCGGAAAACGCTGTTGAGTGTGGCGATGGCGGCGTCAGGGCGATGCGCCGGATAGTCGGGCGCGCGCAGGGGCGCGGGCGCGAGCCGCTCGCGCAGCAGGCTGGCCTTGAAGGAGCGGCTGGAGCTGTTGAGTCCGTGCAGATAGAGGATCATGGATCTGGCGGGTTCGTCAGGCGACGGTGTCGTCGGCGGGGGGCTCGAAGAAGGCGCGGCGAAAGTTCAGGCAGCGGTCGATGTATTCGCGCGTGCTTTTGGGCATGGGTACGCGGGCGCGCACGATGAAGCTGATGAGGTCGGTGCCGCCGTTGAGCAGCCGATGGCCTTCGAGCGCCTCGCGGATGGCGGCGGCATCGCTGTGATTGGGGAGCTGGGGTTCGAGTTGGCGCAGGCGGTCGCTGGCGACCACAAAGGCCGGCCAGACCTCGAAGATGGCTGGGTCGGTGCGCAGAATCTCGCATTTGCGCTTGGCGGTGGTGGCGAGTGCGTCCACCAGCGGGTCGATGTTGGGAATCTGGCGACTGGGCGCGAAGGTGTCCTTGAGCGCGGCGGCGATGCGGTCGATGTCGCGCATGGTCATGGCGATCTTGATGTAGCGGCTGCGATAGAAGTCGGCGATGGGGATGGAGAAGGCCTTGAAGGGCTCGCCCCAGAGTTCGTCGATGCCCTCGTCGCCGCCGCGATGGCGCACCACCTTGCCAAGATCGAGCGCTTCGAGCAGGTACTGGCCGCAGTCGCGCATCAGGCTGTTCTCGTGCCCGATTTCAACCCCGGTGGCCTGGAGATCGACCAGACAGTTGAAAATGTCGGCGGCCCGATTGAAGAGCGCGCCGGCGAGCATGGCGCCCTTGACGCGCTTGCGCTCGGGATCGGTCTCGGCCTCGTAGGCGGCGCGCGCCTCGCTCAGCCGTCCGCCGGGAATGTTGATGCCATGCTCGACATGGTTGAACAGCCGCCGGGTGAGCGCCTGGATGAGATGGCGCTTGGTATTGAGCGATTCAGGTGGCGGTTCGTAGTATTTGATCCAGTAGCCGTCGAAATAGATGCGCTCGTCGCCGTCGATGTGGCGGCGGCTGCCATTGGCGATGGTTTCTGTCATGGGCTGTGCGGGCGTCCAGCGAGAGGCCTGGGTGCAAGTGTAGAGAAAGAGTCCGCTGTGCGTCAGCCCCAGTGTGGCGTGCGAGCGGCTACACTGAACTTCATGAGTTGGCTTTCTCGGTTTGGGGGCGCTTATGCCTGGCAAGGACAAGTGGCCCGCCATTGTCATGGCCCTGGTGATCTGGGGCTTTGCCGGCGGGCTTTTCGGGGCGCTCTTTGCGGCGCTTCAGGCGCTGCTGGCGGTCTTGGGTTTCAGTGCCTCGACACCCTTCTGGATGGCGGTGGTGGTGGCGGCCATGACGACCTCGGCCTTCTACAGCGCCATGCCGGTGGCCCTGGTGGGCTCCATGGCGGGCATTCTGGCTGCCATTGCCGCGCTCATTCTCGGAGGGGCGCAGCTGTCGCTCCTGGCCATGACGGTGCTGACGTGCGCAGCTGGTGTGGTGGCCGGGGGCTTTCAGGCCTGGGTCTCGCGTGCGGGCGCGCGCCCTCTGGCGGAGGCCCTGACCGGGGTGCTGGCCGGTTTGCTGGCGGCGGCTCTGCTTTTGCTTATGCCAGGGCTCGATCCGCGCACGCTGGGTACCTTTCTGCTGAGCGCTCTGGTCGTGGCGCTGGTGGGCGCGCTCTTTCAGCTCGCCGAGCGCTGGCTGGTGGCGCGCGCTCTCTCTGGGCTGCCGGCGCTTCTCTCGGCGCCCCTGGTGGCGGGGGCCATTGCAGCGGTGGTGGGGGCGAGCGTGTGGATGTTGGTGGGATCGTCCGATCCGGCGCTGGATGTCGCATCGCGCACGGCTATCGAGCGGATTTTCGATGAGGTGCCGCTGGGTTTTCTGGGCGGGATGCTCGGTGGCGTGCTCACCGGTCTGGCCCTGGAGCTGCTGGGCTTTCGGCTGGAGGATCAGCCGCATGACGCGGGGTTGTAAGGCGCGGCAGGTGGTCTGTCTTGATGCTCTTCTGGCCGCGAGCTGTCCCTGAGCCGGGCGGGGGGGCTGGAAGGCAGCCCCCTGACCCCCACCCTGGACTCGATGGACGCGCTTTAGATCAGAAAGAGATCCATGAAGGTGTTCACCGGCATGGCCATGAGCTGCTGCTCGTCCTGGCAGAGATCGTAGATGCGCTGGGCCTGCCCCTTGGGGAAGCGGGTACGCAGTGCGGCGAGGAACTTGCGCTCGAGTACCGGAATGCCCTCGGCGCGGCGGCGGCGATGCCCGATGGGATACTCAACCTCGACCTTCTCGGTGCTGGAGCCATCGCGGAAGAAGACCTGCACGGCGTTGGCGATGGAGCGTTTTTCAGGATCGAGATACTCCTGGGTGTAACGCGCGTCCTCGCGCACCACCATCTTGGCGCGCAGGGCGTCGATGCGTGGATCCTGGGCCACGCTGTCCTCATAGTCATCGGCGGTGAGGCGGCCATGGATGAGCGGCACGGCGACCATGTATTGCAGACAGTGGTCGCGGTCGGC
>JAFGTZ010000375.1 GCA_016938795.1 Chromatiaceae bacterium
GTCGATACCCTGGATGATCTCACCTTCGTTGATGCGCCCGCCGTGCTGGGCGACATAGAGATGGGTGCGGTCATGACGCAGGTCGTAAACACCCCGAAAGCGCTTGCCCATGCCGATGGGCCAGGTCACAGGCGCGCACTGGATCTTGAGGATCTCTTCAATCTCGTCAAGGACTTCAATGGCATCGCGCCCCTCGCGGTCGAGCTTGTTCACAAAGGTGAGGATGGGCGTGTCGCGCAATCGGCACACATCCATGAGCTTGATGGTGCGCTCCTCGACACCCTTGGCGACGTCAATGACCATGAGCGCCGAGTCCACGGCGGTGAGGGTGCGATAGGTGTCTTCCGAGAAGTCTTCGTGACCAGGGGTATCAAGCAGGTTGACGATGGCCTCGCCGTAGGGAAACTGCATCACCGAGGAGGTCACCGAGATGCCGCGCTGTTTCTCAAGCTCCATCCAGTCCGAGGTGGCATGACGCGCCGCCTTGCGCCCCTTGACCGTGCCGGCGAGCTGGATGGCGCCGCCAAAGAGCAGAAGCTTTTCGGTGAGCGTGGTCTTGCCCGCGTCGGGGTGCGAGATGATGGCAAAGGTGCGGCGTTTGCCGAGTTGCTGCTGAAGTTCGCTCATGTGTGTCCGCGCAGAGTTGGATCAGGATGGCGCCGTGAAAACCCTTAATATTAACAGTCGCCAGACTAACGACCCAAGAGCCAAGTTGTGCAGGTTGTCGAAATCGGGTCCAGGGTTTAAGGTTGCGCGTTCGAGCGCGCGCCTGGAGTCTGTCGCAAGGGCGCGCCAGGCATTCGTATCGCGACACGAACCGAGAGACCGCTGCATTACCATGCTTGAGGTGGAACAGCTTGAATGCCGGCGCGGCGACCGACGCTTGTTTGCCGATCTGAGCCTGCGCATCAAGGGCGGCACCCTGCTGCATGTGCGCGGGCGCAACGGCAGCGGCAAGACGACCTTGCTGCGCGCGCTGTGCGGGCTCTTCACGCCCGACTCGGGCCGCATCCTCTGGCGCGGCGAGCCAATCCGCGAGCTAGCCGAGGA
>JAFGTZ010000376.1 GCA_016938795.1 Chromatiaceae bacterium
AGATATGGGCGGAGTTAACTGGTACGCCCCAGCCGTGGGGGTGTAGCCAACGCAGTGTTGGGTTGGACGAGTTTTTGGGACGAATTCGGCGGCCTCAGCCCGCAATGATTGTGACCCTGGAGCGCAATGATTCGCCGGGGGTGCGCTGATCGCGGCGGTCAGGGCGAGAAAACGGGCGAAAATGCAGCCAAAACAGGCGACAGCGAGGCCCACAGGGGCGCATGCAGCGGTTTGCGGCAGGGGATGACGCCCTCCGGCGCGGGGGTATTTCGCCGGAGGCGAGAAGAGGATGGGCGCGCTAGTCCGACAGGGCGGAGGCCTGGCGGACCAGACGTCCGAGGGTGCGCAAGTTGATGAGGAGATCGGCGCAGGCGATGTCGGCGGTAGCGCCAGCGAGGCCGTAGGACCAGATGCGCTTGAGGTCGAGAGCCTCGATCTGACCGTTGCGGCTTTCGGTGGCGTTGCGACGGCTGCCGTAGCGCGCCTTCCAGGTGGGCGAGCCGACGGCGAAGAGGCGGGCCAGGCGGGCGTGAGGAGAGCCGTCGGGATGGATAAAGGTCGTGGTCACGTGCTTGGTCATCCCGCACGGTCGCTCGGGATCGCGGTAGGGACACTCCGCCGTGGCTTGCGCCGCCGCTGAAGAAACGCAGCGTTGGCGACAGACCCAGGTGGCACGCAAGCGCTGGTAATCGAGGCCGTTGAAGTAGAGGGGGAAGCCGTGCGGGCACAGCGGACGCCCGGCGGCATCGTAGCCGCGTAGCAGACAGGTCTCAGCGTCTTGATCGCCGGGGTCACTGCGGAGGTCGACGATGGGGATGGCGTCGGCAGCGTAGATGAGTTCGAGGCAGGCGGTGAAACCCAACGCGGCGTCGGCTACCAGTTCACTGATGGGGAGCTGCGGCAGACGCTGCCGCAGGTGCTTGAAATCGGCGGGGAAGATGACGCGCTCATCAGTGTTGGCCGGGTGGACGGTGCTGTAGGCCACCCAGTAGGTGTGCAGGTCGTCCTCCACCAGTGTGTGGGCGTAGCTACGATAGCCGTGGACGTTGCGCTCGCGCTGGGGGTCCTGCTGCCCCGCCTGATTGCGACCGGTGTAGTGGATGAAGCGCGCTTCGGGATCGCGGGGGGTGACCCGTTTGCAGTGGTGCGCGCACGCCACGGTATTGCAGGCACAGCCTTCTTTGCCCGCCTCGCGCGCCGGGCAAGGGCGCGGCTGCTCCGCCGCGGTGGGCGCGAAGCAGGCGTCGGTGACCTTGCTGCACTTCATCGTGCTGTGGGCATCGTGAAGCATCCCATCCACCGCCAGCGGGAGGCCATCGCGGGCCGGGGTGTCAGATTGGGAATCGTGGGGCGGCAGCAAGCCCGCTTCCGCCAGCAAGGCGATGAAGCGCGGGCAGAGGTCGGTGTGGAAAGCGGGGCCCAGAGCGTGAAAGGCGGTCCGCAGCACCGAGGCCGAGGGGGTATCCCCCGCCGCGAAGCCGCACAGGCGTCGCCAGCAGGCGCCTTCTGCGCTGGCCAGAAAGCGCGCCAGCTTCCCCCACCCGCGCTGCACCTCCCAACGCAGCAGGCAGCACAGGAACAAGGACACCGGATCGAAGGGCGTGCCGCCGCGACCATTGACGTGGATGCCGCGCAGCTCAACCAGCTCCCCGCGCAAAGGGCTGAAATCGATCAGGTGTAGGGCGATGTACAGCGCGCCGGCGTTGGCCAGCGCGTCGGCAGCGGCCAGCCCGGCCCAGCCGGGATACTCGTACCAACTGCGCGCGCGGAAGGTCTCGGGTACATCCTCCCCGCCGTGACTCGGAAAGCGCAACGGCAGGTGGGGATGCAGTTGCGCGAGCGAAAAATCTCGCAGCCGGGCCGATTCAGCCCGGTATTGCTCAGCCGTTGTGGTGGCGCTAGCGGTCATGATGACCCTCCCAGCGCCGCCCGGTACGTAGCACGCCGATTGAGACCCAGGTGCGCGCGCAACTCGCCGCTCCAGCCGGGATGGCGCAAGCGCCGGCACGCTTTCTGCAGATGGTATCCTACCGCTTGGCGCGTGCATCCCAGGCGCGCACTCAGGGCGCGTTGCGTGCAGCCCCCGCCGCCATCCAGACCGTAGTACTGGATCACCAACTGCTGCTCCTGGGCAGGCAAGCGCGCCACCATCTCGCGCAATAACTGACACGTCCACGCCCAATCGGCCGCCGATTCATCCGTGGCGGGTATCGGCGGGTAGGGAGGCGCAGCTTCTGCTGCCCGTTGGCGACGTTTCACCGCATCCCACACCTGGCGCGTGATGGCCGGCCACGCATACGTCGAAAACGCCGTCCCCCGCGCCGGATCGTACTTCAAAATCGCGCGCCACAATCCTATGCGCCCTTCTTGGACCACCTCCGCGTAGCACCATCCGCCGCTCCACTGCTGGCGCACCACCGCGTGCACCAGCCGCTCGTGCCGCCGCATCAGCGCGTTCAGGCTTGCGCCGTCGCCGGCCTGCGCCTGGCGGAATAGCTCTTTCTCCCGGTCTCGGGTATACTCTTCCACAGCGTTCCTCCTTATCTTGAGTGTTGTCACTCTCAAT
>JAFGTZ010000377.1 GCA_016938795.1 Chromatiaceae bacterium
AGCCCAGCCGCGCGCAGGTGTCCGACCAAAGTCTGTATTAGCGTGGTTTTGCCGCTTCCGCTCGGCGCCACCACGCCGAGCACGGGACGTGTGAATGGATGCAAGGGAATCTATTCCATTCAAATTGAGCAAACTCGCTCAATGGACTTATCCGCACTTGGTTGAGGTGGCGATCCACCCAAATCAAGCCTCTTGACGGTCAAGCCGTCTACTCGGATGCCGTGCGTGCGCGACCGAGGCGCGCACGGATGAGGACAAAGAAGAGCGGCACGAAGAGAACCCCGAGCAGGGTTGCGGCAATAACGCCGCCAAGCACGCCCGTGCCGATGGCCTGACGCCCGCCCGCACCCGCGCCGGAACTGATGGCGAGCGGCAGCACACCGAAGCCAAAGGCCAGCGAGGTCATGATGATGGGACGAATACGCAGCCGCGCGGCCTCCACTGCCGCCGAGACCGCATCCCGGCCTTGCTCCTGAAGGGTCTTGGCGAACTCGACGATAAGGATGGCATTCTTCGAGGCCAGACCGATGGTGGCCAGCAGGCCCACCTGGAAATAGATGTCGCTCGGCAACCCCCGGCCCAGGGCCGCCACCACGGCGCCAAGCACCCCAAGCGGCACCACCAGCATGACTGCGAAGGGCACCGACCAGCTCTCGTAGAGTGCGGCCAGCGCGAGAAAAACCACCAGGATGGAGAGCGCATAGAGCGCCGGGGCCTGGGCGCCGGCGGCACGCTCCTCAAACGAGAGCCCGGTCCAGTCGATGCCAATGCCGGGCGGCAGCTTGGCGGCAAGCTCCTCGACCGCCGCCATGGCCTCGCCGGTGCTGAGCCCAGGCGCGGCCTGACCCAGGAACTCGGCCGAGGGCAGACCGTTATAGCGCTCCAGGCGCGGCGAGCCCTGCACCCAATGCCCGGTGGCGAAGGCCGAGAAGGGCGTCATGGCGCCCGACTCGTTGCGCACATACCAGGCATCGAGATCCTCGGGCAGCATGCGGAAGGGCGCATCGGCCTGAAGATAGACCTTCTTCACCCGCCCCTCGTGCACAAAGTCATCGACATAGCGACTGCCCCAGGCGATCGACAGGGTCTGATTGATATCGGCCAGCGAGAGCCCAAGCGCGCCGGCCTTGATGCGATCGACCTCGACCTGATACTGCGGCTCGGGCTCGCGCCCATTGGGCCGTACCCCCATGAGACGTGGATCCTGCATGGCCATGCCCATGAACTGGGCCGTGGCGGCGCCGAGCACCTCGCGTCCCACCCCGGCGCGATCCTGAAGCTGCACATCCCAGCCCGAGGCCGTACCCAGCTCGATGACCGCCGGCGGCGGGAAGGCAAAGACGCGCGCATCGCGAATCTGCGAGAAGGCCGCCATGGCGCGACCGGCCACGGCGCCGACTTGCAGATCAGGACGCTCGCGCTCTTTCCAATCCTTGAGGCGCACAAAGCCAAAGGCCATGTTCTGCCCCTGCCCCGCGAAACTGAAGCCCGAGACGGTAATGAGTTCCTGCACCGCCTCGGTTTCGTGCTCCAGAAAATGCCGCTCGACCTGACGCATCACCGCATCGGTGCGCTCCTTGGTCGCGCCCGGCGGCAACATGGCCTGGACGATGAGAATGCCCTGATCCTCATCCGGCAAAAAGGCGGTGGGCAAACGCTCGTGCAGCACCACCAGCAGGGTGGCGAGCAATGCATAAACGCCAAGGAAGGCCCAGCGCCAACGGATGATGCGCGACACGACGCCCGTATAGAGCCCGACGCTGCGATCGAAGTTGCGGTTGAACCACCCAAAGAAGCCGCGCCGTGGGCCGTGCGCGCCGGGCTTGAGCATGGCGGCGGTGAGCGCCGGAGTGAGGGTGAGCGCCACCACCACCGACAGCAGCATGGCCGAGACGATGGTGATGGAGAACTGGCGGTAGATGACCCCGGTCGAGCCGCCGAAGAAGGCCATGGGCACAAAGACGGCCGAGAGCACCAGGGCGATGCCGATCAGCGCACTGGTGATCTGATCCATGGAGCGGCGCGTGGCCTCGCGCGGCCCGAGCTTCTCGTCGTGCATCACGCGCTCGACATTCTCCACCACCACGATGGCGTCATCGACGAGCAGGCCGATGGCCAACACCATGGCAAAGAGCGTCAGGGTATTGATGGAATAGCCAAAGACGGCAAGCACCCCAAAGGTGCCGAGCAGCACCACGGGCACGGCGATGGTGGGAATGAGGGTAGCGCGCAGGTTCTGGAGAAAGAGATACATCACCAGAAAGACCAGCAGCACCGCCTCGAAGAGCGTCTTGATGACCTCGCTGATGGAGATGCGCACAAAGGGCGTGGTGTCGTAGGGGAAGACATGCTCCATGCCCTCGGGGAAGAAGGCCGAGAGTTCTTCGAGCTTGCGCTTGACCGCATCGGCTGTTTCGAGCGCGTTGGCTCCGGTTGCAAGGCGGATCGCCATGCCCGCCGCTGGGCTGCCATTGTGGCGCGCCGACTTGCCATAGGTTTCACTGCCGAGTTCCACGCGCGCCACGTCGCGCAGCCGCACGGTCGCGCCATCGGCCTGGGTTTTCAGCCGAATGGCGCCGAATTCCTCGGGGGTGTTCAGACGGCTTTGCACATTCACCGTGGCATTGAGCAGCTGTCCCGAGGGCGCGGGAATGGCCCCGAGCTGACCCGCCGACACCTGGGCGTTCTCGGCCTCGATGGCGCTCACCACATCGCCCGGCGTCAGGCCGTATTGATTGAGCCGGTTGGGATCGAGCCAGATGCGCATGGCATACTGGGCCTCGAAGAGCGTGATCTCGCCCACCCCGGGCACGCGGCTGATGGGATCCTTTACCAGGCTCGCCGCATAGTCGCCCAGATCGGCGTTGGTCAGGCTGCCATCGCGCGAGACGAAGGCCACCACCATCATGAAATTGCGCACCGACTTGGCCACCTGAATGCCTTGGCGCACCACCGCCTCGGGCAGTAGCGCCGTGGCCAGTTGCAGCTTGTTCTGCACCTGCATCTGGGCCACGTCGGGGTCGGTGCCGTTCTCGAAGGTCAGGGTAATGGTGGCCAGTCCGTTCGACTCGCTGGTCGAGGACATGTAGCGCAACCCATCGAGCCCGTTCATCTGTTGCTCGATGACCTGGGTGACGGAGTCCTCCACGGTCTGGGCCGAGGCGCCCGGATAGGTGGCGCTGATGGCGATGGCCGGCGGCGCGATGCCCGGATACTGCGACACCGGAAGGCTGAGAATGGACAGGACGCCGCCCAGCATGATGCCGATGGCGATGACCCAGGCGAAAACGGGGCGATCAATGAAAAAGCGGGCCATGGATAATGCTCGGTGATGGGTCGTAGCTTTAAAGACAGAACAGACCGTCACTCAGGACTGTGACGACGCGGATTCGGTGACGAGACAGGGCGGCCCGCTCAGCGAGCCGCTCTGTGCTCAGGGCGTCTCGCTGGCCGCCGTGGCGCCAGCGGATGGCGCCTCGATTTCAACTGGGGTGATGCGCACCTGAGCGCCTGGGCGCACCTTCTGGACACCCTCGACGATAAGCCGATCACCCGCCTCAAGCCCGGCATCGATCAACCAATGATTGCCGACGGCGCGATCAATGCGCAGCTCGCGTTGCTCAACCTGATTCTCGGCATTGACCACCAACGCGGAGGGATTGCCGCGCCGGTCGCGCTGCACGCCCTGCTGAGGCACCAGAATGGCATCTGCGCGCACTCCCTCCTCGACCCGTGCGCGCACGAACATGCCGGGCAAGAGCAGATGATCGGGATTGGGGAAGATGGCGCGCAGCGTCACCGCGCCCGTGCCCTGATCGACCGTGACCTCGGAAAATTCCAGACGCCCGGATTCGGCATACTGACTGCCATCCTCCAGGGTCAGGGTCACCCGGGGCGCTTCGGACTGCGCACGCTGCAAGCGCCCATCCTCCAGGGCGCGGCGCAGCCGCAGCAGCTGAGTGCTCGACTGGCTCAGATCGACATAGATGGGATCGAGCGATTGCAGGGTCGCGAGCGCGAGCTCCTGATTGGCTGTCACCAGGGCGCCCTCAGTCACAACAGAACGCCCGATCCGCCCGGCAATGGGCGCGCGCACCTGGGTATAGTCAAGATTGATGCGGGCCGCCGCCAGGGCCGCCTCGGCCACTGCCACACCGGCCTTGGCCTCCAGAAGGGCCGCCGCTGCATCGTCATACTCTTCCTGACTGACCGCGCGCGACTTCACCAGATTTGCATTGCGCTCGGCCTTGAGGCGCGCGCGCGCCTCAACGGCCTGGGCACGGGCCAACTCGGCCTCGGCGCTGGCGAGCGCGGCGCGATAGAGCGCCGGATCGATCTGGTAGAGCAACTGGCCCTCCTCGATCTGGCTGCCCTCCTCGAAGAGACGTTCCTGGATGATGCCCCCCACCTGGGGCCGAACCTCGGCGATACGAGCCGCGATGATGCGCCCCGGAAGTTCGGTGCTCAGCATCCAGGGACGCGCCCGCACCTCAACCACCCCCACCTCTGGCATGGGCTGGGCCTCGGGCGCGGCAATGGCCCTGGGCAGAGCCGCGCCACCGCCCAAAAACGCCAGAGTGGCCAGCAGCAGCGGCGCGGAATGAAGGATTCGCATGATAACCCCGATTCGACGGCAAGGATGTCGAACGACTATTCTAGAATGAATGTTCAATCTAGAGAATCGAGCCTTGATCGTCAAGCGCTCGGAGAGCCATACCATGACCATGAGCACAGTCTCCGCGAACCACTTATCCCAGGA
>JAFGTZ010000378.1 GCA_016938795.1 Chromatiaceae bacterium
CTCAGCCGTACACCAGCCCCGGCAGCCAGGTGACCAATGTCGGCCACAGCGCCAGAAGCCCCAGCACTGCAAGCTGAATAAGGATGAAGGGCAGCACGCCCCGATAGATCTGAACGGTGCTGACTTCGGGCGGCGCCACCCCGCGCAGATAAAAAAGCGCAAAGCCGAAGGGTGGCGTGAGGAAGGAGGTTTGGAGGTTAATGGCGATCATGACACCAAGCCACACCGGATCGAGCCCCATGGCCAGCAGCACCGGCCCCACGATGGGCACCACCACAAAGGTAATCTCGATAAAATCTAGAATAAAGCCGAGCAGAAAGATCACCAGCATCACCAGCGCCACCGCGCCCACCACGCCGCCGGGCAGGCCCGTGAACCACTCGGTCACCAGCTCATTGCCGTGAAAGCCGCGAAATACCAGCGAGAAGATGGCCGCCCCGATGAAGATGAGAAACACCATGCTGGTCACCCGCGTGGTCTCGCGCATCACCTCGCGCAGCACGCCAAGGGTGAGCCGACCGCGCACTGCCGCCAGCGCCAGGGCGCCGACCGCCCCGACCGAGGCGGCCTCGGTCGGGGTGGCCAGCCCGCCGAGAATAGAGCCCAACACCGCCACCACAAGCAGCAGGGGCGGAATGAGCGCGGTGAGCACACGCTGCGCCAGCGCCGCCCCGCCAAGCGGGCGCTCGGACGCTGGAATGGCCGGCATGGCCGCCGGGCGCAGCATGGCCACGCCGATCAGATAGAGCATATAAAGCGCTACCAGCAGCAACCCCGGAATGAGCGCCCCCACGAAGAGATCGCCCACCGACACCGTCTCGGGCGACCAGATGCCCATGTCGAGCTGCGCCTGCTGATAGGCCGATGAGAGCACGTCGCCGAGCAGCACCAGCACGATGGAGGGCGGGATGATCTGCCCCAGGGTGCCCGAGGCGCAGATGGTGCCAGCGGCAAGGCTGGGATCGTAATGGCGGCGCAGCATGACCGGCAGTGACAAGAGCCCCATGGTCACCACGGTCGCGCCCACGATGCCGGTGCTGGCCGCAAGCAACATGCCGACCAGGGTCACCGAGAGCCCAAGCCCCCCGCGCAGCGGGCCGAAGAGCATGGCCATGGTGTCGAGCAAATGCTCGGCAAGACGCGAGCGCTCCAGCATCACGCCCATGAAGACGAAGAGCGGCACCGCGATCAGGGTCTCGTTGGTGATGACGCCATAGAGCCGGTTCGGCAGCGCCTCCAGAAAGGCCGCGTCGAAAAGCCCGAGCGCCTCGCCGAGGAAGGCAAAAGCAATGGCCGTGCCGCCGAGCGAGAGCGCCACCGGATAGCCCAGCAGCAGCACCAGCACCACGCCGGCAAAGAGCAAGAGCGGCATCCACTCAGCCATGGGCGGCTCCCTCCACCGACGTCTCATCGGGCAGCGCCCGCTCCACGCCCGCGAGAAAGAGCGCATTGCGCGCGGCGAGCGCGAGACCCTGCACGAGCAGCAGCAGGGGCATGAGCAGAATCAGGCTTTTGAGCAGATAGACACCGGGCAAGCCACCGGCCTCGCGCGAGGCCTCGCGCACCCGCCAGGACTCGGCCACATAGTCCCAGCCGTACCAGAGAATCAGCATCGCCACCGGCAGCAGCAGCAGCAGGGTTCCGCCCAGATCAATCCAGGCGCGCGCGCGGCGCGAGAGACGCTGATAGAAGATGTCCACCCGCACATGGCCGTCGCGTTTCAGGGTATAGGCGATGCCGAGCATGAAAAGCGCGCCATGCATGTAGGTCACCGACTCCTGGAGCGCGATCCAGCCCAGATCGAAGACGTAGCGCAGCACCACCACGGCAAAGGTGACCAGCACCATGGCAAGCGAAAACCAGGCCACGGCCTCGCCCAGACGGCGCACCCAGACATCGGTCAGATCGGCCAGCGCGAGAAGCCGCGCCGCCCAGCGATTGGCGTCCAGTTCAGGCATCCCGGCCTCTCAATCCCAGCTAAAGAGCAGCCACTGCGGCACCGCCAGGTTGCGCGGCGAGGCATCACTGACATCGAGCACCCCATCGCCATCGGTATCCAGCAGATAATAGGGCGGGCCCACCTGCGGCTGCACCCGGGCCATGTAGAGCACACCGCGCACCCGGTATTCGTAGATGACCCGGTCGCCCTCCTCGCGGATGGTAATCTCCGGCTCCACCGTCTCGCCCACCACAGGCGCGGGCGCGAGAGTGGGCGCCTCCAGATAACCGCCCCCTGCCTCTTCGTCCTGGGCCATCAGCGACGCACTCGCCGCCAAAAGCAGCCCCATCGTCAGCGCATACCCCTTCACCATTCTGATGTCCTTCCGGCTCGCCCGCTACAAAGTCGCCATGGTAGCACTTCGCCAGCCCATCGCCAGCCCATCGCCAGCCCGCGCCCCGCTGGTTAAGAGACAGAAAAAAGCACCTACATCAAGGCGTCTCATCCTCTCGCGGCGCCTTGCGTTCGATCGAGGCGCGCAGCGCCATGTCATCGAGCATGGCCTCGTAGAGATGGC
>JAFGTZ010000379.1 GCA_016938795.1 Chromatiaceae bacterium
GGCTGCTGACTTGCCGAGCGCGGCCTTATTTGAATCTCTCCTGGGAGCCTGAAGATGCGCTCGAGCCCGCCAGGTTCAATGACCCTGTCGTCTGCCCATGCGCGACCGATTACGGCGGCTCGGCGCGGGCTTCTGTGGCTGGTGCTGCTGTTCATGGCGGGCGTGCCGGCCTGGGCGGGCGAGGTGGTGCGAATCCAGCTCAAGTGGTACCACCAATTCCAGTTCGCCGGTTATTACGCCGCGCTGGAACAGGGTTTCTTTGCCGAGGAAGGACTCGAGGTCGAGCTGCTGGAGCGCGACCCGGCCCGGAACAATATCCTGCAAGTCTATGAGGGCGAGGCCGAGTATGGCGTCGCCGACTCGGTGATTCTGATCTATCAGGCTTCTGGACTGGGGCTGCGCATCGTTGCGCCGATCTTCCAGGAATCGCCCAATGTTCTCATGACCCTGGCTTCTTCCGGAATCGAAACGCCCCAGGATCTGGTCGGGCGACGCATCCGTCTCTATGACAACGAGACCGAAGGCTTTTCGATCATGGCCTTCCTGGCCGAACAGGGCGTGATCGAGCGCGGTTTCATCCGCCAGCCCTCGACCCAGGACTTCGATGTACTGGCGCGGGGTGAAACCGATGCCATTCATGCCTACGCCGGTAACGAACCCTATCGGCTGCGCAAGCAGGGGCAGCAGGTGCGACTCTTTCACCCGGCCCACTACGGCGTCGATCTCTATGGCGACCTGCTTTTCACCACCGAGCACGAAGCCGAGCAACATCCCGAACGTGTTGCGGCCATGCGCCGGGCGGTGCTCAGGGGCTGGGAGTACGCGCTTGATCATAAGGAGGAGATTGCCCGCCTGATCCTGGAGCAGTACAGCCGGAGCAAGAGTTTCGAGGCGCTCATGTTCGAGGCGCAGGCCACCGAGCATGCCGTGGCCCGCTTCAGCGTCCCGCTGGGTACGCTCGACCCCGGGCGCCTGCTCTATATCCATCGCCTTTATCAGCGCCATGGACTGCTGGATAAACAGCTCTCGGTCGAGACCAGAACCCTCTTCGGCTACAGCAACCCGGCCCAGGCCAAGATCCCGTTAACCGAGGACGAGCAGGCGTTTCTGCGCGAACATCCGGTGATCCGGGTTGGCATCGATCCGAATTGGTATCCGCTGGAGTTTGTCGATGAGGATGGCCGGTTTAGCGGCATCTCGGCTGATTATCTGGCGCTACTGGAGGCCCGGCTGGGGATCCGCTTCGAGCCGGCCACCGACCAGACCTGGACGCGCGCCATGGAGCTGGTCCGCGCGCGTGAGCTGGACATGTTTTCCATGGCAGCCCAGACGCCAGAGCGCTCGGCCTATGCGCTCTTCACCGAGCCTTATATCCGTTCGCCCATGGTGATCGTGACGACCGATCAGGTGGACTATATCGGCGACCCCGGACGGCTGGCCGGACGCGAGGTGGCCGTGGTGCAGGGCTATGCCTCGCAGGAATGGCTCAATAGCTATCATCCCGAGCTGCAACTGCGACCGGTTGACAGCACCCTGCACGGACTGGAGCAGGTCGCGACCGGTGAGATCTTTGCCCTGGTGGATAATCTGTCTGCCGTGAGTTTTCTGATCAAACAACAGGGGCTTTCCAATCTCAAGGTGTCCGGGCAGCTCCCCATCGCCTTCGATCTGGCCATGGCTGCGCGCAGCGATTGGCCGCTGCTACGCTCCATCCTGCAAAAGGGACTGGAGTCCATCAGCCAGGAGGAAAAGAATGCGATCTACGATCAGTGGATTCATCTGCAATACGACACCGGACTCGACCTGAAGCGGGTTGCACCCTATTTTCTCGCCCTGCTGGGGGTTTTGCTGCTGGTCAGTTTCGATGCACTGCGCTTTCGGCGGCTGCATCTGCGTCTGCGCCAGTCCAACGCGCAGCTCA
>JAFGTZ010000380.1 GCA_016938795.1 Chromatiaceae bacterium
ATTGCCGCGTTTACCGAATTTTTCACCGGCCCGCGCCTGGGCCTTGAGGGTCGCCATGAAAGAAGGAATCCACCCGGACTACGTCGAAACCAAGGTGGTGTGCAGCTGCGGCAACGAATTCACCACGCGCTCCACACTTGGCAAGGACATGAATGTGGAAGTCTGCTCGGCCTGCCATCCCTTCGACACAGGCAAGCAGAAAGTGCTCGACACCGGCGGTCGCGTTGATCGCTTCCGCCGTCGTTACGCGCGCTAAGTCCTGCCCGCGCGGACTTAGCGCCGCCGCGCCATGCCTTCCCCGTGACATCCCAACCCCGCGCCCCGACTGGACGTGGGGTTTTGGTGTGCCCGAAATCCCCATGTGGAGAATCCCAAGGTGAGTCATCCCGAGCAGCCCGCCCATCCCGACGCCGACATCAACGCCCAGGCGCTGAGCTATCATGCCGAACCGCGTCCCGGAAAGATCGGAATCGAGGTGCTCAAGCCGGCGGGCACCCAGCATGAACTGGCCCTTGCTTACACCCCGGGGGTGGCCGAGCCGGTGCGCCACATTCATGCCGACCCGCGCGACGCCTACCGCTACACCAACAAGGGCAATCTGGTCGCCGTCATCACCGACGGCAGCGCGGTGCTCGGCCTGGGCAATGTGGGCGCGCTCGCCGGCAAGCCGGTCATGGAGGGTAAGGCGGTGCTCTTCAAGCGCTTTGCCGACATCGACTGTTTCGACATCGAGGTCGATGCCCCGAATCCTGCGGACTTCATCGAGACTGTGGCGCGCATCGCCCCCACCTTCGGTGGCATCAACCTGGAAGACATCGCCGCACCGCATTGCTTCGAGATTGAGCGGGCGCTCGTCGAGCGGCTCGACATTCCGGTCTTTCACGACGATCAGCACGGCACCGCCATCATCATCGCTGCGGGCCTTCTCAACGCGCTCGAGCTTCAGGGCAAGACACTCGCCGAGGCGCGTGTCGTGGTGCTCGGCGCGGGCGCGGCCGGTCTCGCCAGCATCCAGCTGCTGCTCAGGCTCGGCGCGCAGCGTGACCATATCCTCGCGGTTGATCGCCAGGGCGTGATTCACAGCGGGCGCACCGATCTCAACAGCTACAAGCGCGACATCGCCGTCGCAACCGAGCGGCGCAGCCTCGCCGACGCCATGGCGGGCGCCGATGTCTTCATCGGCGTCTCGGGGCCCGATCTCATCAGCCCCGAGATGCTCGCCTCCATGGCGCCGCGTCCGGTAGTCTTCGCGCTCTCCAATCCGGTTCCCGAGATTCGCCCGGCCGTGGCCCAGGCGGTGCGCGAGGATCTGATCATGGCCACCGGGCGCTCGGACTATCCCAATCAGATCAACAACGTGCTGGGCTTCCCCTTCATCTTCCGGGGAGCGCTCGACGCCGGCGCCACCCGCATCAACGCCGAGATGCAGATTGCCGCCGTGGAGGCGCTGCGCCAGCTCGCCCGCGAGCCCGTGCCCGAGGCGGTGCTGCAAGCCTATGGGCTGGAGTCGCTGGCCTTTGGCCCCGACTACATCATCCCCAAGCCCTTCGATCCGCGTCTGCGCGAGCAGGTTGCCGGGGCGGTGGCGCGCGCGGCGATTGCAAGCGGCGTGGCGCGCCTATCCTGACGCCCTGAGCGGCGGCTCCGCCGGGCCTGCGCTGTCCGCGCGCGAAACCCAAACAGCGCGCGGCGCTGGGTATAAAATAGGCCTTCTCAACGCCAGCGGCCCATGGCGCGCCGCGTCCGCACAGGATCCGACACCAGAAACCATCGGTCGCTCTCAGGGAAGTCTCCCCGGGGCGCGGCCAGGAGCGAGCTTATGGCGAACGACACCGTGACTCTCATCAATAACGCGACCGGGGAGCGTTACGATGTTCCCCTGCGGCGGGGATCAATGGGGCCAGCTGCGGTCGATATCGCCTCGCTCTATCGGGAAGCCGGCATCTTCACCTATGACCCGGGCTTTCTGTCCACGGCCTCCTGCAACAGCGCCATCACCTATATCGACGGCGAACAGGGCGTGCTGCTCTATCGCGGCTATCCCATCGATCAGCTCGCGAGCAAGGCAAGCTTTCTGGAGGTGGCCTATCTGCTGCTCTACGGCGAACTGCCAACCGAGAGCCAGCTCGATGACTTCGAGGATGTCATCACCCGCCACACCATGCTGAACGAAAATCTCAAGGATTTTCTCAACGGCTTTCACTACGACGCCCATCCCATGGCGATCCTGGTGGGCGTGGTCGGTTCGCTCTCGGCCTTCTATCACGATTCGCTGAGTGTGCATGATCCGCGTCACCGCGAGATTTCGGCCCATCGGCTCATCGCCAAGGTGCCGACCATCGCGGCGGCCGCCTACAAGCACAACATCGGCGAACCCATCATGTATCCGCGCAACGATTTGCGCTATTGCGCGAATTTTCTGCACATGATGTTCGCCACCCCCTGCGAGCACTACAAGCCGGGGCTCATCGCCGAGAAGGCGCTCAATCTGCTCTTCATCCTGCATGCCGATCACGAACAGAACGCCAGCACCTCCACGGTGCGTCTGGCGGGCAGCTCAGGGGCCAATCCCTTCGCCTGCATCGCCGCCGGCATCGCCTCGCTCTGGGGGCCGGCGCATGGCGGGGCGAACGAGGCGGTGCTCGACATGCTGCTTGAAATCGGCGATGTGAAAAACGTGCCGCGCTTCATCGAGAAGGCCAAGGACAAGGACGATCCCTTCCGTCTCATGGGCTTTGGGCATCGCGTCTACAAGAATTACGACCCGCGTGCGAAGATCATCCGCGAGGTCTGTCACCAGGTGCTCGACGAGCTGGCCGATGTCAACAATCCGCTCTTCGAGCTGGCCATGAAGCTCGAAGAGATTGCGCTGAGCGATGAGTATTTTGTCGAGCGCAAGCTCTATCCCAATGTTGATTTCTACTCGGGCATCATCTATCAGGCGCTCGGCATCCCGCGCAACATGTTCACCGTGATGTTTGCCGTGGCACGTACCGTGGGTTGGGTCTCGCACTGGATGGAAATGATGAACGACCCAAACAACCGCATCGGACGCCCGCGCCAGATCTATCGCGGCCCGACCCCGCGCGATTATCTGCCGATCTCCAGGCG
>JAFGTZ010000381.1 GCA_016938795.1 Chromatiaceae bacterium
CCGGGCTGCTAGTCCCGCGCCTTGAGCACCGCGAGCAGATCGAGCCGGCGGATCTGGCGCGCGACCAGAAGCCCCGAGAGCAGTGCGCTTGCCAGAATAACCAAGGCCGCGAAGGCAAGCACCCGCCCCTCGATGAGGAGTGGAATGCGATAGAGCTCGGTATCCAGTCCGGCGACGATGAGCGTGATCAGGCCCCAGCCGATGAGCCAGCCGAGCGGAATGGCCAGCAGGGTGAGCAGGGCCAGCTCGCCGAGCAGCAACAGGCTCACCTCGCCCTGGGTGAACCCCAGTACCCGCAAGGTGGCCAGCTCGCGCGCACGCTCGGCCAGGCTGATGCGGGCGGTGTTGTAGACCACCCCGAAGGCAAGGCTCCCGGCCAAAAGGGTCGTGATGAGGGCGAAGGTGAGGACAATGCGCGCCATGGACTCCCGGAAGCTCTGGATGGCGCGCAGCCGCTCGCTGACCCCGGCAACCGCCGGCGCCTCGCGCAGCGTCGCGATGAGCGCCGCGCGCGCCTCGGGCGCCACCCGCAGCAGCGCCCCCGAGACCCGATCACCCTCGTTGAGCATCCGCCCCAGACTGTCGAACGCCATGTAGGCGGCCATGCCGGTGAACTCGCGCACCAGGGCGCCCACCGGCAGCTCGCGCACCTGACGCGCCCCATCGAGCACCTCGACACGCACCCGGTCACCGACACGGACCTGGAGCCGCTCGGCCAGGGTCTCGCCGAGCACCAGCACACCAGGCATCGGCTCGATGACATCCAGATCGGCATCGAGCAGGCGGCGCAGACGCCCACCCGGCACCACAGCCACCAGCTCGCAGCGCTCGCTTGCCCGCCCGCGATGCAGCCGCACCGGCAGGGCGCGCAGCGGCTCGACCGACTCCACCCCCGGCAGGGCGGCCAGCTCGTGGAGCGCGCGGTGCGCCAGGGGCGAGACGAAGGTGACCGCCACATCCTCGCGCTGGGCGAGCCCGAACTGCACCGCGATGAGATGGTCGAGCGCGCCTTCCTGGAAGCGTCCCACCATGAGGATGGCGCAGCCCAGCGCGATGCCCAGCACGGCCAACGCCGCCTTGAGCGGGCGGCGTTCGAGCTGGCGCAGCAGCATGTGCGCGCTCGGACTGAAGAGGGCCGCAAGCCCCAGACGCTCGACCAGCGTGCGCCCATAGCGCGCTGGCGGCTCGGGCTGCATGGCCTCGGCAGGCGCCAGGCGCAACGCCCGGCGCAGCGCGCCGAGCACCCCGGCAAGCCCGGCGAGCAGCGTGATCAAAAGGGCCAGCACGAGCAGTTGCGGACGGAGACGAAATTCCAGATAGGGAAAATGGAAAAAGCCGCCATAGAGTTCGGCCATGGCGTGCGCCAGCCACAGCCCGCCGGCACTGCCAAGCGCTAGCCCCAAGGCGAGAATCAGCAGCATCCAGTGCACATAATGCCGCGCGATGGCGGCATGGCTGTAGCCGAAGGCCTTGAGCATGCCGATCTGCTCGCGCTCGCTCGACACCAGCCGATCAAGCACCAGATGCAGCAGAAAGGCCGCCACGCCGAGAAAGATCGCCGGCAGCCAGCGCGCCAGGCCGCGGAGCTGATCGAGTTCGGCGCTCAGATAGCGATCGGAGAGCTGATCGGCGCGCAGCCTGGCGCTGCGCCCGCCATAGGGCTCAAGCAGCGGGTCGAGTTGCTCCAGCACCGCGAGCGGGCGCGCCTCGCGCTCCAGCATCAGGCTCAGGTCATTGAAGGCGCCATCGAGATCGCTGGCGGCGGCCAGGGCGCGCCGATTCATCCAGAGCACGCCATGGCGCGCGAAATCGGGGAAGAGATCGCCGGGACGGATCTGGTAGATAAACTCGGGCGAGAGGCCGATCCCGACGATCCGCAGGCGCAGACGATGACCCTCGACGATGGCGACCAGGCCATCGCCCGCGTGCAGGGCATGCGCCTCGGCAAAGGCGCGTCCCACCACCACCTCGTCGTCGCGCCCCGGCTCGGGCGCTCGCCCCTCGCTCAGAAACAGCCGATTGAGCAGGCTCTCGCGCCCCTCGGGCAGGGACACCAGCTCGGCGCTCACCGCATCGGCAAAGCCCTCGACCTCCAGGGTGGCCCCAGCCAGCACCCGCGTCTCGACCAGACGCACCCCGGGAATGGCGGCAATGGACTCGACCAGACGCTCGGGGGCGCGCTCTAATGAGGCGAACACCTCGGCAAAGCGCGCCTCGCGATAATAGGCATCGCGTGTCAGGCTCAGGGCATCGAGCGCGCTCAGCGTCATGATGAGGGTCGCCACCCCGCCGCCCACCACCACCGCGATGGCCAGCGCCTGGGCGCGCGCGCGCCAGGCGTCGCGCCACAGCTTGAGCGTCAGCGCCCTCACCAGATGAGCCCGCCCGGCGCTTGCGGCTCGGCATTGGTCGCGACCGACTGAATCCGACCGTCGGCCATGCGCACCACCCGATCGGCCATGGCGGCAATGGCCGCGTTATGCGTGATAAGCACCGTGGTGGCGCCCAGCTCGCGATTGACGCGCCCGAGCACCTCCAACACCCGCACCCCGGTGGCCGAGTCGAGCGCGCCGGTCGGCTCATCGCACAGCAACAGCGCCGGGCGCTTGGCCAGCGCGCGCGCAATGGCCACACGCTGCTGCTCGCCGCCCGAGAGCTGGGAGGGAAAATGATGCTGCCGCGCGCCCAGGCCCACCCGGTCGAGCGCCTCCTCTGGGGGCATGGGATTGCGTGCGATGTCGGTCACCAGGGCCACATTTTCGCGCGCGGTGAGACTGGGAATGAGGTTGTAGAACTGAAAGACAAAGCCCACCCGCTCGCGCCGAAACAGGGTGAGGGCGCGTTCGCTCAGGGCGCCGAGCGACTGGCCAAGTACCTGGACGGATCCCGCGCTGGGCCGGTCGAGTCCGCCGAGCAGATTGAGCAGGGTCGATTTGCCGCTTCCCGATGGACCGAGCATCACCACCAGTTCGCCTGGCCAGAGTTGCAGATCCACCCCGCGCAGCGCCTCGACCTGCAGATCGCCAAGCGGATAGATCTTGGTGAGGCCCTGCGTCTCGATGATGGGGCCTGGATCAGGGCTGCTCGACGCCATGGCCTGGAGCGCGCTCAGCCCGGCCTGGGCGCGGCCTGCACGACGGGCCGCTCCGACTCGCCCGGGCCTTGGATTTGATTGCGCCCGTTGTGCTTGGCGCGATAGAGCTCGGCATCGGCGCGGATGAAGAGATCAATGGTGTTGCGGTCAGCCGCGCGCAGCTCGGCCAGACCCGCGCTGAAGGTGACCGGCTGAAGACGCTCACCGCCCTCGCGCGGATGCACCAGCGGTGGATCGGCGCGCAGCCGCGCGAGGATATCCTCCAGCAGTCGTCGCGCACCCGACGCCTCGGTGCAGGGCATGCAGATGGCGAACTCCTCGCCGCCGATGCGCCCGAGCACATCATGCTGGCGCACCCGCGCGCGCAGCAGGGCGCTCACATGGCGCAACACCTCGTCGCCCGCCGGATGACCCAGGGTGTCGTTGATGTCCTTGAACAGATCCAGATCGAGGATGGCAAGCTGAAGGCTGTGACCATAGCGATGGGCGCGCTCAATCTCAGCATCGGCGCGTTGCAGAAACACCCGGCGCGTGCAGACCCCGGTCAGCTCATCCTGGGTGGCCAGACGCATGAGTTCGGCCTCCAACTCTTTGCGCCGGGTGATGTTGACCACCATCCAGGCCACGCAGGGGCGCGCCAGCTCGCTGTCAAGGATGGGCGAGACGCGCCCCTCGAACCACTGTTCCTCCTCGGGCCCGTCGCGTTGATTACCCTCGCACTCCAGCGAGGACAGGGCGAACTCCAGGGTCTGCACCCGATTCTCGGCGATGGCCTGGCGCACCACGCCAAGAAACCGCTCGGCGGTGCCCGCAGGCAGCACCTCGCTCAGGGTGCGCCCAATCAGATAATCGCCGCTGTCGTAGTGCTCGCGCGAGGCGCCACCCAGGACACCGAGATAGCGGCCCTCGTCGTCGATCACGAAGATGGGATCAGCCAGCGAGCGGGCAATGGCCGCGAGCAATGGATCGCAGCTCATCTTAAACAGCACGTCCGACATAGTGCCCCCATTGATAATCGCCAGATCCAACGCATCGGCCCAGCCTCGACCTTCAGCGCGGGATGGCAAGTGCGAGCAATTCAGATTGAGTGCGCCATTGTAAACCCATCGCAAATCCGTTTGCGTTTTTCCTCGGTCGCTCCCTGAGACACCGCAGCGAGCGACCGAGTCGGTGCTCGGGGAAACACCGATTCAGGGATGGAATTTGACAGTGACAGAATGTCTGTGGGTGCTGGGGCCGATTCACTTCCCCGCCCGCTTTATCATTTCGTCGGACGCTGACCGACAGATCCTTGGAGGGGTGTCATGAGGCTTGATGCAGACTGGGCTCAAGAAGGCGCCCGGCATCCGAAGATTTGGCACCCTGCACCCGCCCTCTTGGCGCTGATCCTGCTGAGTGTCGGTGCGAGTTCAGTCTGCCGAGCCACGCTCATCCCCAGCGCCTGGACAGAGGCCGAGTGGATGATCGAGACTTGGCTCGTCACTCCCAGCGACTGGCTCTCGCCCATCCTCGATCCCTTTGGCCTGCCACTGGTTGCAAGCATCGACACCCAAACCCTGGCTGTAGCCACCGCACCGCCCGATTCGGGCAGCGCGCCAAGCGCGCATGGCGCCTTCGCCCTGTCGAGCGCCAATCTCTCCCGTCCGCTCACCAGCGCGCCTTTCGCCGGCGGCGGCACGGGTCTCTTGCTCGGCGAGATGCACATCGCCCAGCAGACCCAGGCTGCGGCCCTGAGCGCGGCGCCGCTCTATGCCCAGGCCACGGCAAGCGCGACGGCCATCAGCCCACCCCTGCTGATCCTGGAGCCCAATGACGCCTGGATCGAGGTGCGCTGGAATATTGAAACGCTCAATCTTGCCGCCACCCCGCAGGCCGCCCTGGCCTACAGTGCACAGAGTCTGGACGTCCTCGTCGAACCGCTCTCGGGCGCCCCGCCCATCCACGAGTCGCTGGGGATCGCGCTGCTGGTTGATAGCCTTGGGCTGCAACTCACAACCTGGGAGCCCGAGGAGAGCCAGACACTGGCGCAGTGGAGCCTGAGCCAGTCATGGGGGCCGCTGAGCAGCGGACTGAACGCCTTTCTCACCGCGCCCGAGCCGCTGAGTTTCACCCTGGCGCTCCCTGATGAGCCGGCTTTAGTCAGTTTCGCCGCCAGCGCCCTGGCGCTGGCCTACGAGGCGCCGCTGATCGAGCGAACCGAGCCCCGCCCCCTGGCCGCGCCGCCAAGCTGGCTGCTCATTGTGACCGCGCTGGTGCTGCTGTCCTGGGCGTCGTGCGCACGCCGAGCAGCGCGGGAGTAAACCGCCATGGAACACCCCAAGGCCCAGGCGCGTCCCCTGTCCATAGCTACCGGCTCGCCGCCACCCACGCCAGCTTCCGCTCAGGGCGCGCCCCTGGTGGTACCCCGCACCAGTCTCGACGAATGGGCGGCCCTGCTGGCGGTGGTGGACTGCGGCGGCTTTGCCCAAGCGGCACAGGCCCTGCACAAAAGCCAGTCCTCGGTGAGCTATCAGGTCACCAAGCTCCAGGAGCAACTTGACGTACCACTGTTACGCATTCGCGGACGCAAGGCCGAACTGACCGAGGTCGGGCGCAGCCTCTTGCAACGCGCCCGCTGGCTGCTGCGCGAGGCAGCGGCCATCGAGCGCCAAGCCGCCGATCATCGTCGCGGCTGGGAGCGCGAAATCGTCTTGCTCATGGATGCGCTCTGTCCCGAGACCCTGGCACTCGATGCGCTGCACCGCTTCGAGCAAAGCGCGCACAGCGCCACCCGCGTGCGGCTAGAGGAGATCCCCGCCGAGGGCGCCCTGAGCCGTCTGCTCGCAGGCGATGTCGATTTGCTGATCGGCGCCGAGGTGCCTGATGGCTATCGTGGCGATCCGCTGTGCCAAATCGAATTTCTGCCCGTGGCCCACCGCGATCATCCGCTGGCGCGTCTCGAACGCCCAATCAATGAAGGCGACCTGTTGCGCGAACGTCAGATCGTCTCGCTCGACATGCGTGTCCTGCACCAGAAAACCCAGGTGCTGGCGCAGTCGGATGCCTTCTGGATGGTGAGCAACGTCGATAAGGCCCTGGCCGCAGTGCGCCGCGCCCTGGGCTTTGCCTGGCTGCCCCGGCACCGGATCGCTGCGGCGCTTGACGAAGGCGAGCTGTACATTCTGCCCATTAACGCAGGGGCGCCGCTGCAACTCATGCTCTATCTCACCCTGGCCGGTCGCGAGTCCACCGGGCCGGGCGCGCGTCTGCTCAGCGACTTTCTGCAAAAGGCCGCCTGCTCGGATGAGGTGACCGCCCCCGACCCCATCGCGCCGCCCCTGTTTCGAGGAATTCGCACATGAAGGCGCCAATCGCCGGCGTGCTTGCCGGCTCGCTTCTGGCAGGCGGTCTTGCCCACCCCGAGGAGCAACTGAGCGATGAGCGAGCGGTGCGCTCGCTCATTGAGCTGCGCCGCAACGGCGTGGTCATGCAGGAGTGGGATCTGAGCTGCGGCGCGGCAGCCCTCACGACACTGCTCAACCAGCAATTTTCCGATCCGCTGAGCGAACGCGAGGTCGCCACCGCGCTCATGAATCGCCCTGAATATCTGCGCAACCCCGATCTGGTGCGTCTGCGACAGGGATTTTCGCTGCTGGATCTGAAGCGTTTTGTCGAATCGCGCGGCTATCGCGGGGTTGGCCTCGGGCGCCTGGAACTTGAAGATCTGGACGCCCGCGCGCCCCTGCTGGTTCCCATCGAGAGCCACGGCTACAACCACTTTGTCATCTACCGCGGCAGCCTCGGCAACCGCGTCCTGCTCGCCGACCCGGCCTGGGGCAACCGCACCCTGCTCAAGGCGCACTTCGAGTCGATGTGGATCGATTTCCCCGAGATCGGTCGGGTCGGCTTTCAGGTTCTGAGCGCCAGCGGCGAGCGCCCGCCCAACCGCTTCGCGCCCGATCCGCGCGACTTTGTCATGCTGCGCTGAGCGTCCAGCCCGGAGCGCATGAGGAAAACCGAAAAATTGATATGCAGTGCGTATAACCCAGCGCCCCATTGAGGGCGCTGACCACGCGTTCCAGCCTGTCACGACGACTCCCCCTTGCGCGCGCAATTCACGCCGCGCCATCGCCTCCTTTTGGCCCCGCAGTGATTTCAAGAACCCCATCATTCAGAATTACGCATCTCATTGCGCAATGGTTTTTGGCTAAATGCCGAGCGCGCAAGGCGCCTGAAAATCCGCCCCAAAAATTGATCGCATCTTTCGATCAATGAATGATGAAAAATCCACCAATACATCGAATCATTGCGCTTTTAGTAACCGATACCGACGTCTAGTATCTTTCATCAAGCAAAGGCACTCGACTTCAACCACTGAGGTCACATTCATCGGGAGAAGGGTCCAATGTCAGCATCCATTCATTCCAGCATTCTGACGGTCTGTTCCATCGCCATGCTTCAGGCCAGCCTGAGCGCTCTGGCCGATCCCCTCAGTCTCGGTAACGATGCACTCGATGGCGTGACAGCCGGAAACATCGCAACGGTCAATGCCAATGCTTTGGCCAGCGCTGGCACCTTCGCCACCATTTCCACCAACACCGTGGCGCGCGTGACCCAGACAAACCCCGAGCAAACCGCACTCAGCGGCTATTCGGGGGTTGCCGGCGGCGAGGCCATGGGGCTTGCCGTCGGGGCCTCACCAAGTCTGGCGACGACGGTCGATCCCGAGGTCTCCGTTTCCGGATTCAACGTACATACCTTTTCGATCAATGTGCAGCAAACCGGAACCATTGGATCGGTGAGCGGGGCCTCGGTGATGCAATTTGGAAGTTATCTCACGCCTCTTCCAATCAATACCGCCGTGATTCCAATCAATAGCCCGTCACCCAGCATGTGAAACCGAATTTCATCTCCGGCCCAGGCCGGAGATGGAAAAACCGCGCGTCCACCCAAGGAAACGCGGCCTGACCAGAGGGAAACCCCTCGTTCAACTGGAGCCTACATCATGAAAACGACACTGCATTACTTGCTTATGGCTGGTGTTCTGGCAGGCGCGGTCGGCAGCGTCTCGGCCGCCGAACCCCTGGCGCTGAACGCCGAGCAGCTCGATGGCGTGACCGCCGCCGGGCTGGCGAACGCCACCGCGCTTGCCGACGCGCTCGGCATTCTCAATGCCGCTCAGCTCACCTATACCAACGCGGTGGTCTTTGTCAGCCCCGAACTCTCGATGGAAACCCAGGGCGGTCAATTGACCTACACCTTCTCTTGGGCGCAAGCGGCTTCCGAATCGGGCGCACAGTAAGGCTTATTCCCACTCTGGAACAGGAGCATATCCGATGAAATCCATGACCTCTCTTGTTGCTGGCGCCAGCCTCTTGGTTCTGACCGCAGGCGCCCAAGCCGCCGAACCCGTTGCACTCAGCGACGCCGACATGGATGGCGTCTCGGCGGGCGCGCTGGTTCTGCTCAACAGCATCGCGCTGGCCTATGCCGACGGCATGGGCGGCGGCAACCTGCTGTCGCAAAGCAGCGTGGTCACACAGACCATCTCCGATCCGACCGGCACCCTGACCGCACCCGAGGCGGTGGCCTCAAACGGCGATGAGCCCGTGGTTCTGATCCCGACCTCGATTGCCACGGCGGGCACCACCGTGATTGGCGCCTCGGTCGGCAACCCCCTGGCTGGCGTGGTCGCACCGGCCATGGCGATCGGCGGTTCGAGTTCGACGGCGGAGCTGTTCTGAGCAGTCGCCTGATGCTCGGATGAATGGAGACGGGAACCTTGGGTTCCCGTCTTTTTTGGGTTCAAGCACGATTCCCTGATCGGATTTTTCCCGATACCCGGGCGCTTGAGGAAAAGGCCAGACTCTCGTCCGATCCATGATGGGATTCGGCCCGACCTTTCTCTAAGCCAGCACCCTGGGGGAACCTCTTTGTGAGCAGCCGATTCGATGAGCACAACAGCTCAGGCGCGAAGCATCCAGTCGTCACACGGCGACTGTCCGCCTGGATTGTCCTCTGCATGGCCGGCGGCGCACTCTGGACGCCCGTTCTGGCGGCCAAAAGCCTGGGCGACTCGGAAGATCATGAGGCGCTCTTGCGCGAGCAGGAAGTACGCATCGCCGAGCGCGAGCAGCTCATCTCCACGCTGGTTGCACGCATTGAACGCCTCGAACGCCAGGTGGTGGCGCTCAACGCACGCACCGCGACGCCCTCGCCTCTCGATGAGGCCGCGCTGGAGCGCGTTAGCGCAGGCCAGTCGGGCCGAGCCTCCGCAACAGCCTCGCCATCAGGCGCAACAGCGCGCGACACCAGCCGCGCCACCTCGGCCACGCCATCTCGGCCAGCGGCGAGCGGACCCGGTCAGTTCGCGGTCGATCCAGAGGCCGCCGAGCGCGCCTTGGAGCGCACCCTGGTGCAAAGCGGCGCGCTCCTGCTGCCTTGGCGCAAGGCGGAAATCGATCTCTCCTACAGCTACCAGCGCCGCGAGAGCACCAGCCCTCTGCTGGTGCGTCTGGGCGATGATCTGGTGTTGGCAAACCAGCACCGGGAGCGCAATCTCTCGACCGTGCGGGCCGATCTGCGCATCGGCCTGCCGAATGAATGGCAGCTTGAATTTGGGTTGCCCTATAGCCTGGCCGAAGAGGATCGGCTCGCCGATCTGGGCGCGAACGGTCGTGTCTTCGACAAGGCCGAAGGACGCGGTCTTGGCGACTTCAGCATCGCCCTGGCGCGTACCCTGTCGCGCGAACGCGGCTGGCGCCCCGATCTCATCGCGCGTCTGACCTATGACAGCGGCAGTGGCGGCAACACGGGGGCGCTTGCGCTCAACGACGGCATCGAGCAATTCAGTGCCGAACTGGTGGCGCTCAAGCGCCAGGATCCGCTCGCCTTTGTGCTGAGCGGCTTTTACCAGATCAGTGGCGAAGAGAACGGCATCGCCCCGGGCGATCAGTGGGGCCTGAGCGCCAGCACGCTTCTTGCCGCCAGCCCGGATACCTCGCTGCGTTTTGGTATCAGCCACAGCGTCAGACGCGCGCTTGAACTCGACGGTCAATCCATTGCCGGCTCGGATGAGGTGATCGGGCTGCTCAACATCGGGCTCTCGGCCATCCTGGCCCCTGGTATCATGCTGAATCTGACCGCCGGTCTGGGTCTCAGCGACGATGCCCCGGACTATTACGTCCAGCTCTCGCTGCCGATCCGCTTCGACTGGTAGCCTTCGCCAGCCACCACCGCTTGATCACAGATGACCTTTTGTTTCGACCCCATCGGGTTTATCCGCTCGCCCTATAGCGACAAATTCGGCATCCCGCGTCAGCCCGGCCTGGTGGATGCCGCCGAGGCGCGCCTGCACCTGCTGCCCGCTTTTGCGCGCGAGGAATGTTTTAAAGGGTTGGAAGGCTTTTCGCATCTCTGGCTGCTGTTCGTCTTCCATGACGACTGTCTGGAGGCCGGCTGGAAACCCACGGTGCGCCCGCCCCGGCTCGGCGGGCGCGAATCGGTGGGGGTCTTCGCCAGCCGCGCGCCCTATCGGCCCAATCCCATCGGGCTCTCGGCGGTGGAACATCTGGGGCTCGCGCGCACGGGCGGCGAGCTGGTGTTGCGTCTGCGCGGCGCGGATCTGCTCGATGGCACCCCGGTGCTCGATGTGAAACCCTATGTGCCCTATGCCGATGCCCTGCCCGAAGCACGTCAGGGCTTTGCGCTTGGTCCCCAGCCGCCGGCCTGGCCGGTGCGCTTCTCGGCTCAGGCCGAGCGCGATCTCGGCGTGGCCGATCCGCACGGCGCGCGAGCGCTGCGGCGGCTCATCGAGCAGGTGCTGGCTCAGGATCCGCGCCCCGGCTACATGGAGCGCTACCCCGAGCGGCGCGACTTTGGTGTGCGCCTCTTTGACTGCGATGTGCGCTGGCGCATCACGGAAGACGGTGTCGAGGTGGTCTCGATCGAGCCCGGCTAAGCCTGCCGTCAGGACGACAGCTCGGTCTTGAGCATCCGTTCGATCAGGCCCGCCTCATGGCTGATCAGCGCCAGCAGCGCCTGGCAATCGTCGGCGTGGCAGGCCAGGGCCGACTGCTCAAGCCGCTTGGCCAGATCGCTTAGATGGGGGGCGCCCATGGTGGCCGCCAGCCCCTTGAGGCCATGCGCCTCGCGGCGCGCCATTTCGAAAGACTCAGCCTCGCAGGCGTCAACCAAAGCCGCAACACGCACCGGCAGCGAGGCGCGAAATTTCTCCAAAATGTCGGCCACCGCCTCCTCGTCGCCGGGCAGACGCTCGCGCAGCGCCCCGGGATCGAAATGCGCCAGCGAGCATTCATCCTCGCGCCCGAGCGCTGATGATGCGGCGTGCTGACCGCCCTCCAGCCAGCACCCCAGGGCGGCATCCAGGGCGCTCAGGCTCAGGGGCTTAGTGAGATAGTCATCCATGCCCGCCTCCAGACAACGCTCGCGGTCGCCGCTCAGCGCATGGGCGGTCATGGCAAGAATGGGGATGGCCGGATCGCGCACCCCAGAGTCGCGGGCGCGGATGTGCCGCGTGGCCTCGAAACCGTCCATCACTGGCATCTGCACATCCATGAGCACCAGCGAAAAGTCGCCCTCGCGCAGCGCCGCCAGCGCCTCCTCGCCATGAGTGGCCAGTCGCGCCGGCCAGCCCAGACGTTTCAACATGCCGAGCGCGACCTGTTGATTGATGGCGTTATCCTCGACCAGCAGAATGGGGGCACTGGCGGCGCGTCGCGCTGCGGGGTCTGGCCCGTCGCCATCCCGAACCCCAGATGATTCGGCAGCGGAGGGGACACCGCCTTGCTGCTCGACCACCTCAAGGCAGAGGGTGAACCAAAACTCCGAGCCCTCGCCCGGACGGCTGCGCACCCCGATCTCGCCCCCCATGAGTTCAACAAGCTGGCGTGAGATGGCAAGCCCCAGACCGCTGCCGCCATAACGGCGGGTCATCGAGGTATCGGCCTGATAGAACTTCTCGAAGAGCCGCGCCTGCTGCTCCTCGGTAATGCCGATGCCGGTATCGCGCACCCGGTATTGCAGATGCGCACATCCGGGCTCGTAGCCCAGCACTTCAACGCGCACCTCAATCCGCCCCCGTTCGGTGAACTTGAAGGCATTGCCCAGCAGATTGATGAGGATCTGGCGCAAGCGCCCAGGATCGCCGCGCATCTGCTTGGGCACCCCAGGATCGGCAGCGCAGACGAACTCCAGCCCCTTGTCATCAGCGCGCAGGGCAAAGGCTGCGGCCAGATCGGCCAGCAGGCTGTCGAGATTGAACACCACCCGCTCTAGCTCTAACCGCCCAGCCTCGATCTTGGAGAAGTCGAGAATATCGTCAATCAGACCCAGCAGCGCCTCGCCGCTGGTGCGGATCAACCCGGCATACTGACGCTGTTCGTCCGTCAGCTCGGTTTCGAGCAGCAGCGAGGTCATGCCGATGACCCCATTCATGGGGGTGCGGATCTCATGACTGATGTTAGCGAGAAACTCGCTCTTGGCACGATTGGCGCTATCGGCCTGAGCCGCGAGCGCCTCGGCGCGTCCGATGGCCTCGGCAAGCGCGCTATTCTGCTCGCGCAACAGCATCTCGGTGCGCTTGAGCGAGGTGATGTCCTGATGGGTGCCGGACATGAGCAGCGGATGCGGCGGATGCTCATCGGACCACTCGCAGACCCGTCCGCGATCAAGCACCCAGACCCAGTGCCCCTGGCGATGGCGCATGCGCAGTTCGCACTCCACAGCATCGCTCTCGCCGCGCAGATGCGCATCGATCAAGGCCATGGCGCGCGCCAGATCCTCCGGATGGGTGAGCGCACGCCAGGTCTCGATGGAGTGAGGCGCCAGTTCATCGAGCCGATAGCCGAGCATGGCCGCCCAGTGGTCGTTGTAGATCACCTGACCGCTTTGCAGCCACCATTCCCAGGTTCCAGCCCGCGTGCCATCGAGAATATTGGCCAGACGCTGGCGCTCGCAGCGCAGCGCCCGCTCGGTTTCGTGCAGCCGCTCATGGCTGCGCCGATAGCGAATCACCACCCAGCGCGCAAAGAGCGCTGTCACCACCAGCACGGTCAGGGCGACCGCGATCCGCAGGCTTGGCGAGCGCGTTTCCACCCAGACCGAGTTGGGTGCTAACCAGAGCCCCGCAGTGAGCAGCGCCAGCACCAGGCCAAGCGCGAGCCACCAGGACCAAAGGGGGGCAGCCCGCGCACGCTTCAGACTGAAACGAGGTTCGAGAATGCGCACCAGGGCCAGGGCGCCAAGCAACAGGGCCAGGGTGAGCGCCAGCGGCAGCGCAGCCAGCGCCACAACCTCCCAGCGCCAGTTCTGGGCATCCACATCAACCCCCAGCACCGCCAACACGCGCCCGCTACCAGGCTCCCGAATTGGTGCAAGGGCGCTGACCCAAAGGCCCCATTGATCGGCCAGAGGCCCCTCGACCAGGGCGGACGCGCCCTCGAAGAGGCTCAGGAGTTCGGGTGAGGCCTCGTCATAGGGTGTACCGGGCATCGAGGGAGGCGAGTCCTCCAGCGCATCGTTTTGCGCCTCGATCAGGAAATGCACGCCATCCTCGCCATGGCGTCCCATGAGATAGAGATAGCGCGCGCCCTGAACCTGGCGCAGCCGCTCCAAGCGCGCGGCGAAATCCTGAAACCAGGGCTGGGCGTAATCGCCCGGCTGTCCCGACAGCCGGGCGACCTCCTCGGGTGTCAGCAGTTGCGCGATCAGCTCGGCCTGATGCGCCCACTCGGCGCGCAGCACGCCATCGGCCTCGCGCAAAATCCAGACCGAGAGCACCATCACCAGCGCCATGATCACCGACACCAGCAAGGGCGCGATTCTTAAACCCGCTTGACTCTGCCTCTGCGACTGGCTTGCGGTCATCGTCGGGGGACATCCTCGGCTTGGCAAAAGAGCGCATCATAAAACCAAAGCCGCGCAAGGCAAACCACGGGGCATGGCCGTCTGATGAGGACCGAGCGGTGGCGCTGTTCAGTCAGTTGCCTGACGGGACGGACTGTCTCACTCGCGACCGGGCGCCGCCTGCCATTGGCTTAACACCTCGCCCACCTCGGCCTCCAGACGCGCGAGATCCTCGGCAAGTCGCGCGTCACGCTGGACAAGCCCTCCAAAAAAGTCGCGCAGCCCAGGCAGCGCCTCGCGCAGCAGGATGCCGATGGCCTGATCGAGTTCGGCCAGCACCTCGCTGGCCTCCTCCATCCGATCAGCGCGCAAGATCGTTTCAAGCCGCTCGGCGAGCGCACGCGCGGGCTCGGCGCCCAGGGTGGCCAGGTGCGACTTGATGGAATGAGCCGTACGGGTCGCCCGCTCCGGGTCGAGCCGCGCCAGCGCGTCGGCCAGCTCGGAGCGCTTCCCGGGCAAATCGCCCAGCATGGTGGCGAGCATCTCCAGGAGCAATTCACGATCCCCCGCGAAGCGCTCCAGAACCAGTCCCGGATCCATGACCGCCAACCTCGAGCTGTGCGCTTCGCGCGGACGCCTTGGCTCATGCTTTGGCGCCTCGGAGTCCAGGTCAGACCCAGCCCCAGAAATTGCCAGCCGCTCGATGACATCGGACAGCGCCTTCAGATTGATCGGCTTGAAGAGATAGTCGTTCATGCCCGATTCCAGACCGCGCTCGCGATACTCGTTGAGCGCGTGCGCCGTCAGGCCAACGATGGGCAGGGTGCGCGCGCCCTCACCCGCCTCGCCGGCGCGGATGCGCGCGGTCGCCTCGAAGCCGTTCATGCCCGGCATCTCCACATCCATGAGCACCAGATCAAAGGGGCGGCGCGCCAGCTGCTCCAGGGCCTCCTGACCATTGGAGGCCACCACCGTCTGGTGTCCCAGACGTTTGAGCAACTGCTCGGCGACCAGCACGTTGGCGGGCAGGTCTTCTACCAACAGAATGCGCCGGCTTGCGCTCGGCGCGGGCAGGCGCGGTTGCGCAACGCGCTCGGGTTCGAGGCGCGCGACATCGCCAGAGGCCACGCGTACCCGACAATGGAAGACGCTGCCGCGCCCGGAGCGCGTGTCGAGTCCGATGGCGCCATCCATCATGCCGACAAGCTGGCGCGCGATCGCCAGCCCCAGCCCGGTGCCACCGTGGCGCCGGCGCGCCGACTCGTCCACCTGGGTGAAGGCGTCGAAGATGCGCTCGCGCATGGAGTCGGGAATGCCCTCGCCGCTATCCGCCACAGCGAGGCCAAGACGCAGCGCGCCATCCGACAGGGGGTGCGACCAGAGACGCACGGCGATGCCGCCTGCATCGGTGAACTTGATGGCATTGCCCACCAGATTGATCACGATCTGTGTCAATCGCTGACGATCGGCCCGCACCGCAGGCGCCAGCCCGGGTGCGCACTCCAGGCGCAGCCAAAGCCCCTTGCGCTCGGCGGCCAGACGCAGGGTATCGAGCGTTTGCCCTAGCGCCACACGTGGATCGAAATCGCTTTCGTTAAGTTCGAGCCGACACGCCTCGATTTTGGACAGATCGAGAATGTCGTTGATGATGCCAAGCAGGTGCTCGGTGGAGTGCTGGATGACCTGCACAAATTCGCGCGCCTGTCCCTCGACGCCCTCAAGCAGCAGAAGCTCGCTTAAGCCGAGCACGGCGTTCATAGGGGTGCGAATCTCGTGACTCATGCGGGCGAGAAAATCGCTCTTGGCCGCGTTGGCGGCCTCGGCAGCCTCGCGTGCGGCAATGAGCTGGCGCTCCATGGCGCGCAGATCGCTGATGTCGGCGGAATACACCATGCCTCCGATCAACTGCCCCTCCTGATCGAGAATGGGACCGGAGAAGATCTGCAGCGCCCGGCCCTGGAAGCGGCCTTCCTCGCTGGTGGTGGAATAACGCAGCGTGGCACGGCGCGTTTTGAACACCTCGGGCAAGGCGCACTGCGGACAGGGGGCGGCTTCATTCCAGAGCAACCGGTGGCAGGGAAGACCGATCACCGGCCCGTCGTCCTCAAGGCCGTAGAGCTCCAGCAGTCCGCGGCTGGCGCTGACGATACGGTAGTCGGCATCCACGATGAGGATGAAACCGGGGATGTTCTCGAAGAAGGCGCGCAGACGGCTGGTGGTGCGGTTGAGATCGGCGGTGCGCTCGGCCACGCGCGCCTCCAGCGCGCGGTTCTGCTCCCCGATGAAACGCGCCTGATCACGCAACTGTTCGAACTGTTCGCGCAACTGGCGCGCCATGCCATCGAAGGCCTGATCGAGCCGATTGAACTCACTAATGGGTGTGAGCTGCACCCGACGCTCCCAGCGCCCCTCGGCCAGTCGCTCGGCATCGCTGGCGAGCCGCTGCATGGGCGCGATGATACGGGTCGCCATCAGCACCCCAAGCCCTACCGCGAGCAGCAACACGGCGCCAATGAGCAGCAGGGTCTGGCGATCATGATCCCTGATCGCCCCCATGAGATCGCTCTCGGGCAGCACCACAGCGACCACCCAATTGAGGCCAGGCGCCGGACTGAAGCGGTTGGCTTGCAGATACCAGGTCTCGCCGTGCAGCTTGAAATCGAGCAGACGCCCGCGCGCCTCGACGCCTTCACCGTCGAGCCCCTCATGCAGCAGGCGCGCCGCCGTGGACACGGCGGGATGCGTGACATCCGACGCCTGCATGAGCGAGCAGCCCAAGCCGCCGGGCGCTGAGACGTCCGGCTCGGATGACGCAGCAACCAGACAGCCGGCCTCACCCATGATGAAGGTCTGGGCATAGGGCGTAATCTCGATGCCACGCAGAAAATAGCGGATCTGGGTCAGGACATAGTCCACGCCGAACACGCCCCTTAGCTCGCCCTCTTCGTCACGATAGGCGAGCGCGGCGGTGAGCGCCCGGTCGGGGATGACGAAATGCCGGTAGATGGGTGTCCAGACAGGGCCCTGGGCGCGCGCGGCGGCCTCGAACCAGGGGCGGCTGCGCGGATCATAATCGGGATAGACATCGACCAGGGTTTGGGCGTCGCCGAGTGCCTCGGTGGTGAAATAGTGCGAGTCGCCGCCGGTCTCGCGCCCCGCGCGCACCACCTGAATGGCGCCGTCTCCCATGCGCCGCGCGCCGTAAAACTCGCCATCGACCGAGCCAAAATAGCTGTAGACGACATCCGGATGAGCGCTTAACAAGGCGTGGAAGTGCCGCTGAACATTCACGGGATCGTCAAGCCGCAGCAAGCCCGCGCGCAGGGCCTGGGCATTGGTGGCGTTGATATGCTGAGGGGTTGCGAGAAAATCGCTGAGACGATCTTCAATGCGCAGCAGTACGTCGGCGCGCAGCCGGTGCGCTACTTCGTTGACCGCCTCACGCCCGTTCTCCATCGCAAGCCAGGCGGTCAGGGCCGTTGAGAGCACGGTAAACAGCATCACAGGCACGCCAATCAGCAAACGCAGCGACAAGGCTCGCGCGTGCGGCCAAGATCGCATCTTGCGAGTCATACCCAGGATGCGCGCCTTCACTCAACCCCCTCCAGCAAGCCATACACTTTACGTAAAGCACTCTCACCTCAGTAGGGCAAGAAATGTCACGTTCAGTGTTTATATGGTTTTATACATGTCAAGGGATCAAGTGTAGCGCACCAATAGGGATCGAAAATCAAAAAAATGCCCCGTCATGAAACGGGGCACCAAGGAGAGATGAGCAATGAATCAGCAGGGAATCAGC
>JAFGTZ010000382.1 GCA_016938795.1 Chromatiaceae bacterium
AGCGAGCGCACCGGCAGCAGCAGCAGGCGCGCGTCGCCCACCAGGAGCGCGCCGGCGTGCTCGGAGGCATTGTTGGTCTCGGGGCCGAAGACCGCCTTGAGCCAGGGCGCCTGTCGCTCCTCGGCCAGGGCGCGCAGCGCACCCTTGACCGCCGAGCCGAAGACCACGGGCCAGGCGGTATGCGCCTCGCGCTGGATGGGCAGGTCGATAACCCCGGCATTCTGACCGGCGCCGGCGTGAATGGCGGTCTCGGCCAGCAGGCCGAGCAGTGCAGTATCTTCCATCGTGTTCTCCTTTTATAAAGCCCCTCCCCCTTGAGGCAGAGGGGTTGGGGTGAGGATGAAACCTCTCAGCGATCCACACAGTCCGGCCTGTGAGTGAGGAAGGCTTGCCTGAAGCGCCCGGCGCAACCGGCAGGCTTCTCCCCTCACCCCGCTCCCCGCTGGGGAGAGCAAAAAGCCGCCTCACTTGAGGGAGACATCACCCTCACCATCGCCCCACCACCAACTCGCCCCGTCCGAGCGCGGTGTCCGCGCCGATGCGCGCGCCCTGCAGGGCCGCCAGGGCCGCTTGCGCCTCGCCCGCATGGGTGCAGAAATAGACGCTGCCCGCCGGCACCAGCGAGCGCACCGGACGGGGGCGCTGGCGGGCCAGATCCCAACCGCCCTCGCGCACCGCCTTGCCGATGACGGCGCATTCCAGGGTCAGCTCAACCCCATTGATCCGTCCGCGCCAGACCCGAACCCCCTCGCGCTCGGCGGGCTCGAAGCCGGGCGGCAGCCAGCCGCCAGCGCAATCGGCGTGGCTGAGCAGCATCAGCAGCAGGCGCTTGTCGCGCAGCTCAGGCGGCGCCAGGTCAGGCGGCGGCGCCATGCGCTCGATGGCGCTCGGGCGCGCCTCGCCGCCGAAGCGGATCACCCCGCGCCCGGGCATCTCCGACTCAGGCAGGCCAAGGGTGGTGACGCCCAGCGCTAACCCCGCGCGCGGGCGCAGATGGCGCGTCTGATAGAGCAGACCCTCGCGACCCGTGCGCCGGGCATTGTCACGCGCGATGCCAAGGCGCGGTTCTTCATCGAACAGATCGCGGCCGCGCCGGCTGTCCTTGGGCGCCTCGCCATTGAGCACCCTTTGCAGGTTCTCGCGGGTCAGCCAGTGCCCTTCGAGCGGCTTGGCGCCGGGGAGCGGCTCGGCCCCGGCAAGCGCAGGCAGTTTGACCGGCAGGATCGGGGCGGACGACGAGACGCCGTCCCCCTCGGTGCCAGTCGAGGCGAGATCACAGACGACCGGCTCGCCGGGTGTCAGAAAACGGTACTCGCAATCCTTGCCGAGCAGATGCAGAGGCGCGGGATAGAGCCGCTCGCCGTGCCAGAGCGGATAGAGGCCACCGAGTTGCAGCCTGCCTAGTCCGTCCCCATCGCCGATGAGTGTGCGCAGCCCGGCATAGTCCTCGGCCTCGGGAAAGCGCGACCAGTCCACGCCCTGATGCTCGCCGATGAAGGTGCGCAATGCCCCGGC
>JAFGTZ010000383.1 GCA_016938795.1 Chromatiaceae bacterium
CAAAAAGGGGCCTTTCGGCCCCTTTCGTTTCCTCAGCTCGGGTGGCTAGGGTGAGAGGCGCTTACTCGCCCGGCTCGACCGCCTTCATGCTGAGCCGGATACGGCCCTGCTTGTCCACTTCGAGCACCTTGACGCGCACCACATCGCCTTCCTTGAGCTTGTCGCTCACCGACTGCACGCGCTCCTCGCAGATCTGCGAGATATGCACCAGACCATCGCGACCCGGCAGGATGGTGACGAAGGCGCCGAAGTCCATGAGTCGGGCAACCTTGCCCTCGTAGACCTTGCCCACCTCGACATCGGCGGTGATAAGACGGATGCGCTTCTTGGCCTCCTCGCCGGCGGATTTCTCGACCGAGAAGATCTTGACCAGACCGTCATCGCTGATGTCGATGGTGGCGCCGGTCTCCTCGGTGATGGCGCGGATAACCGAGCCGCCCTTGCCGATGACATCGCGAATCTTTTCGGGATGGATCTTCAGCTCGATGATGCGCGGCGCGTGCTCCGACATCTCGACACGGTGCGAGGCCATCACCTTGTTCATCTCACCGAGGATGTGCATCCGGCCCTCGCGCGCCTGCTCCAGGGCGATGCTCATAATCTCGCGTGTGATGCCCTCGATCTTGATGTCCATCTGGAGTGCATTGATGCCCTCGGCGGTGCCGGCTACCTTGAAGTCCATGTCGCCGAGATGATCCTCGTCGCCCATGATGTCGGTGAGCACGGCGAACTGCTCGTCTTCCTTGATCAGACCCATAGCCACGCCAGCCACCGGCGCCTTGATGGGCACACCCGCGTCCATGAGCGCAAGCGAGGTGCCGCAGACGCTGGCCATGGAGCTAGAGCCATTGGATTCAGTGATCTCGGAGACGACACGCACCGAATAGGGGAACTCCTCGATGCCCGGCATAACCGCCAGCACACCGCGCTTGGCCAGACGCCCGTGACCAATCTCGCGTCGCTTGGGGCTGCCAACGCGACCGATCTCGCCCACGCAGAAGGGCGGGAAGTTGTAGTGCAGCATGAAGTGCTCGCGACGCTCGCCGCCAAGCCCGTCGATGATCTGCGAATCGCGCTCGGTGCCGAGCGTGGTGATGACCATGGCCTGGGTCTCGCCACGGGTGAAGAGCGCCGAGCCGTGGGTGCGCGGCAGCACACCGGTGCGGATGGTGATGGGGCGCACGGTGCGCTGGTCGCGCCCGTCGATGCGCGGCTCGCCGGCGAGAATGGCCGAGCGCACGGTCTTTTTCTCAAGCGACTCGATGGCGCCCAGAATCTGGCGCTCGGACCAGCGCGGATCCTCCTCCTCGCTTTGGGTCAGCGCAGCCAGGGTCTCGGCGCGAATGGCATCAAGACGACTGTAGCGTTCCTGCTTTTCCTTGATACGGTAGGCCTCGGCGATCTGGGCGCCGCAGGCCGCGCGCACCGCCTCGACTAGATCGGTCTCGGGCGCGGGCGGGGTCCAGTCCAGCGGCGGCTTGCCCGCCTCGGCAACCAGCTCGCGAATGGCTTCGATGACCACCTGCATCTGCTCGTGGCCAAATACGACCGCGCCGAGCATCACCTCCTCGGAGAGACCGCGCGCCTCGGATTCGACCATGAGCACGGCCTTTTCGGTGCCGGCCACCACCAGATCGAGATCGGAATCGGGGTTCAGTCCGATCACGGACGGATTGAGCAGATAGTCGCCATTTTTATAGCCGACCCGCGCCGCTCCAATGGGGCCATTAAAGGGCAAACCCGCGAGCGCCACCGCCGCCGAGGCGCCGATGAGCGCCGGCACCTCGGGATTCACCGCCGGATTGAGCGACTTCACCGTGGCGATGACCTGCACCTCGCGATTGAACCCCTCAGCAAAGAGCGGGCGCAGCGGACGGTCGATCAGACGCGCGGTGAGAATCTCGGATTCGCTCGGACGCCCCTCGCGACGGAAGAAACCGCCCGGAATGCGGCCCGCAGCATAGGTCTTTTCCTGATAGTCCACGGTCAGGGGGAAGAAATCGCGTTCCACACCGGGCCGCTTATCGACGACCACAGTGACCAGAACCACGGTTTCATCCATGTTGACCAACACGGCGCCGTCGGCCTGACGCGCGATTTCGCCGGTTTCCAGTCGGACAGTCTGGTTGCCGAACTGGAATTCTTTCACGATGGGGGTGGGAATCACGGGTAAATCCTCGGGGTATGGGGTCGGTTGAAGCGTCAAAGGCTCGGCGGGTTGACCGGTCAGGGCGCCAGAGCCGCCGCCCTGACTGGCAGCATGGCCAGCGTCCCGCAGGGACGCCGGATGGCGAGCGGTCGAGGATGCCTCAGCGACGCAGACCCAGACGCGCGATCAGATCACGGTAGCGGTCGAGATCCTTGCGCTTGAGATAGTCGAGCAGCTTGCGACGCGAGTTGACCATGCGAACCAGGCCACGGCGCGAGTGGTGATCCTGCTTGTGTTCCTTGAAGTGTTCGGTGAGCTGCTGGATGCGTGCGGTCAGCAGGGCCACCTGCACCTCGGGGGAGCCGGTGTCGCTCTCGCCGCGGCGATATTCCTCAACGATCTTCTTTTTGTCGTCGGCCGTCATTGTCATTGGTCTATCTCCTGAAAAAGCATGGGTTTGATTGTGAAGGCACGCCCCGGAGGCCGCATGGACTCCGGTTGGGTCTCCCCGACAATGACTTCAGGGAACCCGGCCTGTCGCGGGCTGGAATGCGCGGATGCGCGGCAGTCTTTTGACGAGCGCCAGCCACCACTCGCTCGCCCTGCCCGAGTGTGTCAGATGAGGCGCTTGGGCTGCACACGCCCGTCGTCGAGGATGGTGCCGACCCCCAGAAAGCGCTCCGAGGGATCGTACAGTCGCACCAGCCCCTCGGTGGGCGCGCGCGGCACCAGCACGGCCTGCCCCTGGGCAAGATAGAAGGCGGTATCGGCCGAGAGACGCAGCGCCGGCCAGTGTCCCAGGGCGCTGTCGAGCCCCAGCAGCAGGGCGTCGAGACGCTCCATGGGACTGGGCTCGTCGCGCTCGAGCAGCGCCTCGATCTGTTCCATGGTCACAAAGGGCGTCTCGCCGGATTCGATATAAGGCCCCACCCCGGTGCGGCGCAGCGCGCTCACATGGGCGCCACAGCCGAGCGCCTTGCCGATGTCCTCGGCCAGGGTGCGCACATAGGTACCCTTGGAGCAGTGCACATCGAGTGCAATCTCGGGCAGCTCGATGGCGAGCAGCTCCAGCGCATGGATGTCGATCTGGCGCGGGGTGCGCTCCACCTCGACGCCCTGACGCGCGAGCTTGTAGAGACGCTGCCCCTGATGCTTGACCGCCGAATACATGGGCGGCAGCTGTTCGATGGTGCCAAGAAACCTCTCAAGCACCGCGTGCAGCCGGTTCGCGTCGAGATCGTCCGGAACCGGACGCTCATCGATCAGCTCGCCCTCGGCATCGCCCGTGGTGGTGGTCTGGCCAAGCCGCACCCGCACCCGATAGCGCTTGTCGGCATCGAGCAGAAAACTCGAAAACTTGGTTGAATCACCCAGACAGCAGGGCAAGAGACCGGTGGCAAGCGGATCGAGGCTCCCGGTATGACCGGCCTTGCGCGCCTGGTAGAGACGCTTGACCCGTTGCAGGGCCTCGTTCGAACTCAGCCCGGCGGGCTTGTCGAGCAACAGAATGCCGGTGACATTGCGTCCCGACCGTCGGCGTGACGCCATATTCCTAAGACTCCGGATCGGTGTCGTGAGCCGCAGACGGCCCCGGGGCCGCCGCGTCAATGAGTCGGGAGAGACGCTCCCCCTGACTGATCGAGGTATCGAAGACAAACTCCAGCTTCGGCATGGCGCGCAGGCGCACGCGCTGGGCGAGCGCATGGCGCAGATAGCCCGCCAGACGCCCGTTGAGCAGCTGCGCCTGGGCGCTTGCGTCCGCCTCGCCGGTGAGACAGGTGAAATACACCTTGGCGTGGGCGAGGTCGCGCGTCACACGCACCTCCTGGACGGTGATGTCGTCAAGGCGCGGATCGCGCACCTCGTCGCGCAGCAGCACCGAGAGTTCCCGGCGTAGCTCGGCGCCCACGCGCTCGGTTCGGTCGAATTCCTTCATGCGTTGCGGCATTCCCGAAGCGATGTCACAGCTCGCGCGCCCGTTCCGTGCGCTCGAACACCTCGATCTGGTCGCCCGGCTGCACATCATTGTAGTTCTTCACGCCGATGCCGCATTCCATGCCGTGTTTGACCTCGGAGACATCGTCCTTGAAGCGGCGCAGCGACTCCAGCGCCCCCTCGTAGATGACCACGTTGTCGCGCAGCACACGGATGGGATTGCTGCGCCGGATCACACCCTCGATGACCATGCAGCCCGCCACGGCGCCGAACTTGGAGGAGCGGAACACATCGCGCACCTGGGCAAGGCCAATGATCTCCTCGGTGACGATGGGACTGAGCAGGCCCGAGATGGCCTTCTTCACATCGTCGATCAGCTCGTAGATGATGCTGTAGTAGCGCAGATCGAGGCCCTTCTCATCAACCACCCGACGCGCGGCGGCATCGGCGCGCACATTGAAGCCGAGCAGGATGGCGTTGGAGGTGACGGCGAGATTGGCGTCGGATTCGGTCAGGCCACCGACACCAGACGCGACCACGGCCACCTTGACCTCGTCGTTGCTAAGCTTCACAAGGCTCTCGCGCAGCGCCTCCAGGCTGCCCTGCACATCGGCCTTGAGGATGATGTTGACGCTCTTTTGCTCACCTGACTTGAGCTGCGAGAAGAGCTGATCGAGGCTTGCGCCACGCTGCTCGTCGAAGCGGCTCTGACGCGAGCGCTCGGCGCGCAGCTCGGCCACCTCGCGCGCGCGGCGCTCGTCGCTGACAGTCATGACATCATCGCCCGCGTTGGGTGTGCCCGAGAGACCGAGCACCTGCACGGGGATCGAGGGGCCGGCGGACTCCACCGAGCGTCCGGTCTCGTCGAACATGGCGCGCACGCGGCCATATTCACCGCCGCTGACAATGATGTCGCCCCGATGCAGGGTGCCGGCCTGCACCAGCACCGTGGCCACCGGACCACGCCCCTTGTCGAGACTCGACTCGACGATGGCGCCGCGCGCCGGACCATGCACCGGGGCCCTGAGTTCAAGCACCTCGGCCTGGAGCAGGATGGCGTCGAGCAGATCGTCGATGCCCTCGCCAGTCTTGGCCGACACCCGCACCAGCATGGTATCGCCACCCCAGTCTTCCGCCACCACCTCGTGCTGGGTCAGCTCCTGCATGACACGGTCAGGGTTGGCCTCGGGCTTGTCGATCTTGTTGACCGCGACGATGATCGGCACCTGAGAGGCGCGTGCATGCTGAATGGCCTCAACCGTCTGCGGCATCACGCCGTCGTCGGCGGCCACCACCAGCACCACGATGTCGGTCACCTTAGCGCCGCGAGCACGCATGGCCGAGAAGGCCGCGTGACCGGGGGTGTCGAGAAAGGACACCGTGCCCTTGTCGGTCTCGACGTGATAGGCGCCAATGTGCTGCGTGATGCCGCCGGCCTCGCCGGAGGCGACGCGGGTGCGGCGGATATGGTCGAGCAGCGAGGTCTTGCCGTGATCGACGTGGCCCATGATGGTGACCACGGGCGGACGCGGCAGCGATTCGGCCTGTTCGGTCTGCTCCTGCACCTCGTCGAGCAGGGTGCCCTCGGCATCGCGCTCGTCGGCCATAACCGCCTTGTGACCCATGTCCTCGACCAGAAGAGTGGCTGTATCGCGGTCGAGCGTCTGGTTGATGGTGACCATCATGCCCTGCTTGAAGAGCTCCTTGATCACCTCGGAGGCCTTCACCGACATGCGGCTTGCCAGCTCGCCGACCGAGATACTCTCGGGAATCTCGATCTCGCGGATGACAGGCGCGGTAGGCTTCTGGAAGACGTGCTTGTCCTGCAACTGCGGCTTGAGCTTCTTGCGCCGACGCAGGCCACGCCCAACGCCATCGCTGTCATCATCGTCGCTCGTCACGGTGGCAACGAGTTCGCGTGCGCGCAGTGAATCCTTGCGCGCGCCCTTCTTGACGGAACGCTCCTTTTCGGTCTCGACCGGCGCTTTCTTCGGTCCCTTCTTGGGCTTGGCCGAGTCGGCGCGACGCGGGGAGGCCTTGGCATCTCCATTTGCATCGTCGGTCATGGCCGGCTCGTCGGCGGCCTTGGCAGGTTTGGCTGGCGCCTTGCGAGCATTCTCCTCGCTCAGCCGCGCCGCCTCGCGTTCGGCCTCGGCACGCAACCGATCGGCTTCCTCGCGTTGGCGCGCCTCTTCCTCGCGGCGGCGCACTTCTTCCTCGCGGCGGCGCGCCTCTTCCTCGCGGGCAATACGCTCCTGCTCCTCCTGCTCGGCAAGGCGGCGCGCCTCCTGCTCGGCGCGCAGCGCCTCAAGCTGGGTGCGCCGACGCGCCTCGTCGATATGCGCTGACAGCGGGGGCTTGCGCTCACCGCGTGCGGAGCGCGACCGATCAGCGCCGCGTCGCGCCTGTGAGGAGGCCCCTGGGCCAGCCGCATCGTCGCGCTTATAGGTGCGCTTGCGACGCACCTCGACACTGACGGTCTTGGCGCGCGGCGTGGGCGAGGGACGCGCGCTCGGGGCGCCGCGCGGCGCCGAGGCGCTCGATTGCGGCAATTCGCTGACCGACTTGCGCTTGACGGTCACCTGGGAATCGGCGGCCTCTTCAGACCCCTCCTTCCCGTGACTGCGGCGCAGATAACCGAGCAGCTGGAGTTTTTCCTGTTCAGTCAGGGTGGCATCGGCGCCGCTTGCGCTGATGCCTGCCTCATTCAACTGGGTGAGAAGACGCTCAACCGGAATCCCGACCGTGGAGGCGAGTTGTTTGACAGTGACTTCACTCATGGACTGACCTATAAACCTCTATTCCTCTGCGGCGTGCACAAACCAGTGTTCGCGTGCCTTCATGATTAAGCGCGCCGCCTGTTCCTCGTCCATTCCCTCGATTTCCATGAGTTCATCGACTGACTGCTCGGCGAGATCCTCGCGCGTGGCGACGCCGCGCGCGGCAAGCGCATAGGCGAGAGTCTCGCTCACCCCTTCCAGCGTCAGGAGATCCTCGGCGGGCTCTCTGTCTGCGCCTTCCTCGGTCGCAATGGCGTACGTCAGCAAGGCATCGTTGGCACGCTCGCGCAATAGCTCAATCGTCGCTTCATCGAACTCTTCGATGGCCTGCATCTCGGCAAGCGGGACATAGGCAACCTCTTCCAGGCTGCTGAAACCTTCCTCGACCAACACGGTTGCGAGCTGTTCGTCGATGCCAAGCTGATCCATAAAGGTCTGCACCGAACGGCGCGCCTCCTGCTCGCTCTTGGCGGCAGCGTCCTTCTCGTTCATGACGTTCAGCTCCCAGCCGCTGAGCTGGGTGGCCAGACGCACGTTCTGACCGAAGCGCCCGATGGCTTGCGCTAGGTTTTCCTCTTTGACAGCGACATCCATGCTGCGGGTCTCTTCGTCAATGACGATGGAGACCACATCCGCCGGCGACATGGCATTGATGACGAACTGCGCCGGGTTTTCGTCCCAGAGGATGATGTCGATGCGTTCGCCGCTGAGCTCATCGGACACCGCCTGCACACGCGAGCCACGCATACCCACGCAGGCGCCTACCGGGTCGATGCGAGGATCGGCGGTGCGCACGGCAATCTTGGCGCGCGACCCGGGATCGCGGGCGGCGCCCATGATCTCGATCAGGCCCTCGCCGACCTCGGGCACCTCCAGCTTGAAGAGTTCAATCAGCAATTCGGGCGCGGTGCGGCTGACAAAGAGCTGCGGCCCCTTGGCTTCGGAGCGCACCTCGTAGAGATAGCCGCGCAGCCGATCACCAGGACGCACCGATTCGCGCGGAATGACCTGATCGCGCGGCACCAGGGCCTCGGCATTGTTGCCCAGGTCGAGCAGGATGGTGCCCCGTTCGGCCTTTTTGACGATCCCCGTGATGAGCTGCCCCTGACGCGAGGCGAAGGCGTTGACGATCTTCGCCCGCTCGGCCTCGCGCACCTTCTGCACGATGACCTGCTTGGCGGTCTGGGCCGCGATGCGCCCGAAGAGTTCGGATTCGATTTCCTCTTCGATAAAGTCGCCAACACCCAGCTCGGGCTGCAACATTTCCGCCGCCGAGGCCGTAATCTGGCGAGCCGGCGCCTCCAGCACGCCTTCCTCCGGATCGGGGACGATCTCCCAGCGACGGTAGGTGCGGTAGTCGCCCGTCTTGCGATCAATGACCACACGGGCCTCGATATCGCCACCGTGCTTTTTGCGGGTCGCCGAAGCCAAGGCGGCCTCGATGGCCTCGAAGATGACAGCCGCGGGCACGTCCTTTTCGTTCGAAACGGCCTCGACGACATGTAAGATCTCTTTGCTCATTCAATCCTGTCCGACTCAGAACTTCCGACCCATGAACCCAGGCATGCGGCCCGTGACACGACGCCCCCGACACGCGATCCGGGGCGCTACCACTCGGGAACCAGCCGGGCCGACTCGATTGCCGCGAGCGGTATCTCCCAGCGGCGCCCGTCCGCCTCGATACTGACCACGCCATCGGCATAGGCACTCAGCACACCTTCCAGCCGGCGACGACCCTCGATTCGTTCAGCCAGCCGCACACGCACGGTCTGGCCAACGAAGCGCTGATAGTGCTCGGGGAAGACGAGCGGACGATCAAGCCCCGGAGAGGACACCTCCAGATCGTACTGACCAGGCAGGGGATCCTCGACATCGAGGACAGCGCTGAGCTGGTGGCTCACGGCCGTGCAGTCGTCGAGCGTGATGCCGCGCGCCTGATCAATATAGACTCGCAGCGTGGCCCTGCCGGCCCCTTGCTGGAAGAATTCGACACCAACCAATTCGAACCCCAGGGGTTCGACAACGCGCCGCGCCAACGTGGTGAGAGTGCTGTCAGTCGGCTGCATCATCCGCCTTCAGAAACAAAAATTGGGCCATTGGCCCAACTCTGGAAGGACGCCTTCGCTCGGCAGCGAGTCGGCGCCATTATTTCAAGAGCGACAAAAAAACCCCGTAGACGGGGTTCAAGTGGGCGACTGGTTCAGACATGAACCACGTCCGCCTTGGTCCTCAAGAGTCAGAAGCTTACAGTAGAGTCATAGCTTGCGCAAGACGCGCGTCCCCGGATCGAGCGTAAGCACGCACCTTGCAGCCGCTCTAGTCTAGAGTTCGAGCAGATGGGCCATGGTCTTGTAGAAAATGTCGAGCCATGCGCCTGATTCGGTGAAGGTCGCGTACTGCGGGCGCGTACCCGAGGTATCCGTTGCAATGGCGTAGAGGAAGGATCCGTCGGCTTGCAGCGTCACCTCGAAGGTGCGGTGTCCGCCGGGAAGCAACAACCGGATGCCACGCGGAAATTCCTCGCCACCCACAATCTCGGCCACCAACACCGAGGCACGATCATCGCGCTGGTGATAGTTAGTGGGCCAGATTTGCTTCAGGACACCGATCTTCACGGGCTGCTCCCGTACATCGCTGTACGCCTGAAACAGGGGTTTGGCGGCTTCAGCGCATCGCTGCGCCTGGGCGCGCTTCTCATCCTGCTGACTTAGCTTGGAATCAAGGGCCTTATTGGCCTGCTGTTTGATGCGCTTGAGCGTATCGTTCATCGGCGTTCTA
>JAFGTZ010000384.1 GCA_016938795.1 Chromatiaceae bacterium
TCGCGCCCCCGCCCGCAGATGTCGCCGAGCACCATGCCGGCCTCGACCGAGGCGAGCTGATCGCGATCGCCAAGCAGGATGAGCCGGCAGGCCGGCGGCAGCGCCTCGATGAGACGCGCCGCGAGCGGCAGATCGAGCATGGAGGCCTCGTCGAGCAGCAGCAGGTCGAGATGCAGCGGATTGCCGGCATGATGCCGAGGCTGCACCCGATCCGGATGCACCCCGAGCAGCCGGTGCAGGGTTTGGGCCTCCTCGGGAATGGCCTCGGCGAGCGCCTCGGCAAGCCCAAGATCGCGCTTGGCGCCCCGGATCGACTCGGTCAGACGCGCCGCCGCCTTGCCGGTGGGGGCCGCCAGGGCGATGCGCGGCGCGCGCGCCCCGTGCGCCTCGGCCTGCTCGACCAAAAGGGCCAGAATTGCGGTCACGGTGCGCGTCTTGCCAGTGCCGGGACCGCCCGAGATGACGCAGAAGTCGCGCAGCACGGCCAGCGCCGCCGCCAGCCGCTGCCAGTCGCTGCCGCCATCGGTGGGGGCTGGGCCGAACAGCCGATCAAGCCCGGCCGCAAGGCGCGCGCGATCCACCTCCGGCGCCCAGCGCGCGGCGCGCTCGGCGATGGCCACGGCCAGCCGATGCTCGAAGCGCCAGTAGCGCTCCAGATAGAGCCGATCGGCCTCATCGAGAATGAGCGGGGCGCGCTCGCCCGGGCGCCCCACCACGGGCCACTGGCGCAGCGCCTCGCGCCAAGGCACGAGTGCGGGCGCGCGCACCGACTCCAGCCCCTCGAAGGGCGCGCCACCGGCCAGCGCCGGTAGCTCCAGACAGACATGCCCCTCGCCCAGACGCTGGCTCACCAGCACGGCGGCCAGCACCTGCGCCGGACTGGCCCCGCCCGCGCGATGCGCGAGCCAGCGGGCAAAGTGCCAATCGAGCGCTCGCAGCCGCTCGCCATCGAGTGCCGCGCGCAGCTCGGCCAGCGCCTGCCCGGCCTCGGCATCCAGGGAAATCATGGCTGCTCCTCCAGGGCGGCGCCGAAGCAGGCATCGAGCGATTCGATGAGATCGCGCGGCGGCCGATCATGAAAGACCCCGCGCTCGGGGCCGCGCTCGGGGCGCATGCCGCGCAGAAAAAGATAGTAGACGCCGCCGATGTGGCGCTCATAGTCATAGCCAGGCAGGCGCCAGCCGAGATAGCGGTGCAGCGCAACCAGATAGATGAGGTACTGGGCGTGGTAACGATGCGCCCGCATGGCCTGCTGGAGTCCTTCGGGGCCATAGTCGTCGAGCCGGTCGCCGAGATGGTTCGATTTGTAGTCGAGGATGTAGTAGCGATCACCAACACGAAACACCAGGTCGATAAAGCCCTTCATGAGCCCCTGCCAGCGCCCGGCATCGAGACGCAGCATGGGGTAGCCATGTTGCTCCAGAAGACGGGTCAGACGGCGTGGCTCGAAGCCATCGAGGGCGAAGTGAAATTCGAGTTCGTTGCGCCGCTGCCCGAGCGTGAGCTGGCGCAGACAGAGGCCCTGACCATCGAGCGGGGTGTCGAGCACCTGCCTGGTCCAGTCGATGAGGGTTTCGCGCCACTCGGCCTCCAGCCCATGGCGCGCGAGCACCCCGTCCACAGCAACCTCAAGCGCCGCGCCGCGCGCCTCGGGAAAATCCAGATGCTCGAAGAGATCATGCAGACACTCGCCCGCGCGCGCGCCGCGCGGAAAGGCAAAGATCGGATCGACAGGGTCTGAGCGACGTCCCGACAGGGAAGCGGTGCCGCCGAGCGCGTCGTGATCGGGATGTTCGCTATCCTCGCGCCCCGCCACCAGGCCGGAATAGCTCAGAATACGCCAATCGCGGCGCACAATGCCCTTGAAAGGCGCGGGCGCCAGTGTCTGGTGCTCAACAGACGCGGGAGGGGCGCCACGGACGCGCGCGGGCGCGCTATTCTCCAGACGCATGGCCCCGGCGCTCGCCGCCACCAGACGTACCAGATCGGCGCGCAGATCCGCCTCGGGACTCTTGGCCAGATGCGCGACACTTCCCTGGGCATCCTGGTGCAGCAGATAGGCCGCCGCGCTCTTCTCCAGATGATTGACCGCGCCCCAGTGAATGACGCAGCGCTGCTTGGCGCGGGTGATGGCGACATAGAAGAGGCGCAGATCCTCGGCCAGGGCCTCCTCGCGCAAGAGCGTCAGATGCTGACGGCGGCTCGGCTCATCGGTGCCCAGATCGAGACAGCGGTCGAGCCGCTCCCGGTCGTGGAAGATGAAGGGCTCGCTCGCGGCCAGGGGCTTCGACAGGGACTGATTCGCCCCATAGACAAAGGGCAGAAAGACCAGCGGAAACTCCAGACCCTTGCTCTTGTGGATGGTGAGAATGCGCACCAGCGCCTCGTCGCTCTCCAGACGCAGCAGGGCGCCCTCGCCCGAGTCGGCCTCGCGGCGCTGATCGGCCAGCCACTGCTCCAGGCCCTCGATGCCGGGATGCTGGCGCTCGGCCTCCTGGGCCAGTTCGATGAGATGCAGCAGATTGGTCAGACGCCGCTCGCCATCCGGCCCCGCGCGCAGCCGCACGGCCACGCCCTCCTGATGCACCAGCCGTTCCAGCGCGCTTAGACAACCGCTTGCGCGCCAGCGCTCGCGGTAGCCCTCGAAACGCGCAAGCAAGGCCGACCAGCGCCTCTCGTCGCTCTCCAGCCCGGCCAGATCGGCCGCGCTCCAGCCAAGCAGCCGGGTGGCTAGGGCGCGGCGCAGGGCGCCCTCGTCGGCGCCGGCACGCAGCGCGGCCAGAATCACGGCCAGTTCCTCGGCCTCCTCGGAGGTGAAAACCGTCTCGCGCCCGATGCTCACGCAACTGATGCTGTAACGCGCGAGCGCCTCGCGAATCAGCCGCCCCTCGCGATGCGAGCGCACCAGCACCGCAATGTCGCCCGCGCGCAACTCCCGCTGGCCCAGGCGTGCCCGCCCCTCGCCCGCCGCGACAAGCAGGGCGGCTATCTCGCCGGCGCAATCGGCGGCGGCTTCGTGGCGGGCCAGATCGGCGCGAATGCGCTCGCCTTTGTCGGTCATGTTGGCATCGGTGATGGGCAGCCAGCGCCACAGCAGTCCGGTCGCCGGCGCGCCATCGAGCCGCAAGGGCTCGGCATCGGCGTCGGGCTTGGGCTTGACCGGCTCGAAACGGATATCCTCGGCGAAGATGAAGGGGGCGCGTGCGCCGCTGAAGATCTGGTTGACCGCCGCGATGAGCGGCGTAGTCGAGCGCCAGTTGGTATCCATGCCGTGCGTGCAGCCAAGCTCAGCGGCCACGCGCCCGGCGCTCATGTAGGTAAAGATGTCGGCGCCGCGAAAGGCATAGATGGCCTGTTTGGGATCGCCGATGAGAAAGAGCCCGAGCGCCTCCTCCTCGCGCCCCTGATTCTCGATATAGACCCGGCTGAAGATGCGGTATTGCAGGCTGTCGGTGTCCTGAAACTCGTCGATCAGGGCGTGGCGGTAGGTCTCGCGGATGCGTGCCGCGAGCAGCGTGCCGCGCGCCCCGGCGAGGGCCTCATCGACCAGGCCGAGCAGATCGTCGAAGGCGAGCTGACGCCGCTCGGACTTGCGCCGTGCAAGCTCGGCGCGCATGAAGGCGAGCGCCTCCTGATAGAGTGCGGCGCGGAA
>JAFGTZ010000385.1 GCA_016938795.1 Chromatiaceae bacterium
CTGACGGCTGACGGCTGACGGCTGACGGCTTAGGCCTGGCGCCAGAAGGCGTCCAGCGCCTCGACGAGCGCTTCAAGTCGCTCCCACTGGGGCAGCCCGCGATGGGGGCCAAGCGACAGATGCGACCAGTTTGGACGCTGCTCGATCAGCTCGGGCAGCCGCTCGAAGGTGACATAGGGATCGGCGTCGGCGATGACCAGGACATCTTGCGTCAAGGGGGCATAGAGCCGCTCCAGGGCGTTCGGGGTGAAGAGTCGGGTCGAGAGAAAGGTGAGCGGGGCATGAGGCGCGCCCGGCTGGTGCGAGGTGGCGTGCGCATAGTCGATCAGCTCGGCGGGTGGCGCGCTGGTGAAGGATTTGCCGAGATAGTAGCCAATGCTTGGACGCGAACTCACCAGGGCATAGAGCAGCGTGCTCAAACCCGGCAGGCTGAGCACTCGGTGCAGGCGCGCGGCGGTGCGCGGCGAGGGCAGGGGGCGGCGGCTGAAGCCGGTGGGCGAGATGAGCGTGAGCGAGGCGATGCGCTCAGGATGGGCGAGTGCGGCGCGCGCGGCGAACTCGCTGCTCAGCGAGAGCGCCAGCACATCCGCCGCCTGGCCCACGACTTTATCAATAAAGTCGCCGAGCGCGGTGGCGAAGCCTTCCGCCGAGTAGGGACCGCGTGGCCGCGCCGAGCGCCCGAAACCGGGCAGGTCGAGGCTGTAGACCGGACGCTGTGCGCGGTAATGCTCAAAGAGCGGGCGCACCTCGAAGCTGCTCGGGGCGGCGTTGATGCTGTGCACGAGCACCAGGGGCCGCGTCGCGCCGGCGCTGGTATCGGCGTAGTAGGCGAAATGTTGCCCGAGACTGTCGGTGAAGTCGGCGCAGGGCGCCTCAAGCGCCGGCGCGAGCGGGGCAGGGCCACTGCGCTGGGTATCAGGGTTTGAACTGGTCATGCGGGTTCTCTCTGTGAGCCATGGTTCGAAGGTATTGGGGCCTGGGGCGCACACATTTTGCGACTCGCGGCGTCTCCAGGGGGCTCAAGTGCGCCCTGAGTGACTAAAATAGCCTTGAAAGCCCCGGCGGATCCCCTGGGTTTCGATGGTACAGCAGTCATAGCGCGCCCGTTGGTCGCGGTCTCATCGGCGGGCCCCGCTGGCGCGAGCGGCCCTTGCCCTTCGCGCCGGGCTTGACGGGAGGTTTTTTGTGTTGGGTTCAATCCGCTGTCTGTCAAAGAGCGGATTGAATCGGCCCAAACAGCCAGCAACTGTATTTCTTGAAGATGTCGATTGAATGAGGGTGAAGGCGGATGTCGTGGCTGAACAGGCATTCGATCGGATTCAGAATTGGTTTCTGGTCCGGTCTGACATTGGTGGTGCTGGGGGTGGCAATCACCACCTATGCCGAGTTGCGCATGAGCGAGCTGGCCGGCGCCCAGCGTGCGGAGTCGATCGAATCGGCCCGACAGCTCATCCTCAATACCGCCGAGGAGCAGGCGGGGGCGATCGATGCCATGATCGCCGAGCCGCTGAGCGCCACCCGAACCCTGGCGCAGGCCTTTGTGTCAGCGGCGCGCAAGGAAGTCAGCGAACTCACCGAGCAGGACTGGGTGCGTCTGCGCTCGCGTTTCAAGCGCATGGAAAAGGTCTCCGAGGTGGCGGTGTCGTCGCTGCGCCCGCTGATCGAGGCCGCCGAGCGCGGCGAGCTGACGCTCGAAGAGGCGCAAGGTCAGGCGCTTGAGCGTCTGCGCGCCATGCGCTACGACGGCGAGAACTATTTCTGGGTTCAGGATCGCGCCGCACCCTATCCGCGCATGATCATGCACCCCTTTGCCCCCGAGCTTGAGGGGCGGGTGATGGATGATCCGCGCTATAACAATGCCATGGGCCGGGATGAGAATTTCTTTGTCGCGCTCGACGCGATCGCCGCTCGCGAGGGCAAGGGCTATATTCACTACGCCTGGCCCCGGCCCGGCGAAACCGAGCCCACCCCTAAGCTGGCCTTTGGGCAACTGATCCCTGAATGGGACTGGGTGGTGGCCTCCGGCATGTGGATTGATCGCATGTCGTTCTATACCCGCAACGATATCGACCTCATCCTGCGCTCGGTGTTGCGCGAGAATCCGGGCTTTCTCGCCGTCTATACCGCCTGGGAGCCCAATGCCTTCGATGGCCGGGATTCCGACTTCGTCAACGCCCCCGGCAGCGATGCCAGCGGGCGCTTCATCTCCTACTGGAGCCGGGGCGCGAGCGGCGCGATCGAGCTTGAGCCGCTGGTGGACTACGAGACCCCGGGTGCGGGCGATTACTATATGTTGCCCAAACAGCGTGGTCTGGAGCAGCTCATCAACCCCTATCTTTATCCCGTTCAGGGGCGCGAGGTGCTCATCACCTCGCTGGTGGCGCCCATTGTCATGGGCGGCGAATTTCGCGGTATTGCGGGCGTGGATCTCTCGCTGGAGCCCTTCCAGCGCTTTGTCGAGGAGGCGGCCCGGCGGCTCTACGGCGGGCGCGCGCAGGTGGCCATCATCGCCCATGACGGAACCCTGGTCGGGCTGAGCGCCGACGCCGGGCAGGTGGGGCAACCCCATGCCGACGCCGAAACCTTGCGCGCGGCGCTTCAGGGTGGTGAACCTCTGGTCATGGAGCAGGGTGATCGCATGGTGGCTGTGGCGCCCATTCGCCCCGGCAAGACCGACACCCCCTGGGCAATCCAGATCAGTGTGCCAACCGAGGTCATCACCGCCCTGGCCGATGAGGCGAGCACCACAGCCCGGCGTGTGGGGCTGGTCATGGCGCTGGTCTCGGTCGCTTGTGTACTGGCCGGCATCGGCCTGATGTTTTGGGTGACGCGCGGCATTGTGCGGCGTTTGGCGAGCGTGGTGCGCACCATGCACGATATCGCCGAGGGCGAGGGCGATCTGACCCGCGAACTTGACGCGC
>JAFGTZ010000386.1 GCA_016938795.1 Chromatiaceae bacterium
ACCCGGGTGGTGGGGCTGGTCGTGGACAAGGTCGACAGGATCATGCACGGCATGCAACTCGGCTCGGCCGGGATGCACAATCAGATTGAGCAGTGGTGTCAAGGCGGCTTTCTGTCAACGCTCATTCATCAACTGATGGAATACGGCTATAGGGTCTGGTTGACGGCCGATCACGGCAATATCGAATGTCGCGGCCAGGGTCGCCCTGCCGAAGGTGTGATCGCCGAAACACGCGGCGAACGGGTGCGGGTCTATCCCACGCCCGAACTGCGCGCTCGGGTCGCCGCCGCCTTTCCGTTGGCCCATGCGTGGCCGCCGGTTGGATTGCCCGCCGACTATGTGCCACTGATCGCCCAGGGTCGGACGGCCTTCGTGACGCCTGGAGAGACCCTGGTTGGTCATGGTGGCATGGCCATCGAGGAGGTCATGGTGCCACTGGCGACATTCGAGCAGGGTTCACGATGAACGGCCATCAGCGCTATCAGCGCGTCGGTCTCAAACAAACGATCCGTGTCGAATGGCTTCAGAAAGCCGTCGATCTGTGGCTCGCCGGACGCGATGCCCAGTGTATCCGCCGTGAACTCCATGAATTTCTGGCCGAACACCAAGGGAAGGGCTCCGCAGGCCCGCGCAGCGACCAGACGCGCGCCTTCGTCGTCACCAATCTGATGCGCGTGTGGATCACGCCCGACACCGAGCTGCTGTCCTTCCGCGATACCGCCCTGACGCTGCTCCAGGAACAACCATCCATGCGCCTGGCGATCCACTGGGCCATGATCTCGGCGGCCTATCCGTTCTGGTTCAATGTCGCACGCCAGACCGGGCGCCTGCTTAATCTCCAGGATCGCGTCACCTACCAACAGATCCTGCGGCGGATCAAAGAGCATTATGGCGATCGCACGACCATCACCCGCGAAACCCAGCGCGTCATTCGCGCCTTTGTCGCCTGGGGCGTACTGGCCGACAGCGATGGCAAAGGCTGTTACGCCAAACATACCCCCCTGGCCATTACGGAGGCTCGGGTCACGGCCTTGATGCTGGAAGCGGCGCTGCTGACGTCGCCCGGCGATCAGGCCGCGCTCGCTGTCCTGATCAAGGATCCGGCCTTGTTTCCATTCGAGCTGCCAATCCTCACCGGGGCAGCGATTGGGCAGGCCACGGACCGTCTTGGCGTTGATCGCTACAGTCTGGATGATGAGCTATTGGTGCTTAAAGCCCCATGAACGGTGAACCGTAATACTCAGGCTTCAAGCAGCTCGCCCTGCAACACCCGCTCGAACACCAGCCGATCCTCCTCCAGCCCGACCTCGATAAGATCGCCGGGGCCGAACTTGCCCGCGAGAATCTCCTGCGCGAGCGGATTTTCGAGCTGGGCGCGGATGGCGCGCTTGAGCGGTCGCGCCCCATAGACCGGATCGAAGCCGGCCGCGCCGAGATGATCGAGCGCCGCCTCGCTAATCTCCAGCCCCATGTCGCGATCGGCCAGGCGCTTGCGCAGATAGCCAAGCTGGATGCGCGCGATGGCGCGAATCTGCGTCTGTTGCAGCGGGTGGAAGACCACGATCTCGTCGAGCCGGTTGATGAACTCGGGGCGGAAGGCGTGACGCACCACCTCCAGCACCGCCTCCTTCATCTCGGCATAGTGCGCCTCGCCGGCGCGCTGCTGGATGATGTCCGAGCCCAGGTTCGATGTCATCACCACCACGGCATTGCGGAAATCCACGGTGCGCCCCTGGCCGTCGGTGAGGCGCCCATCGTCGAGCACCTGCAAGAGCACGTTGAACACATCGGGATGCGCCTTTTCCACCTCGTCGAGCAGGATGAGGCTGTAGGGACGCCGGCGGATGGCCTCGGTCAGATAGCCGCCCTCCTCGTAGCCCACATAGCCGGGCGGCGCGCCGATGAGCCGCGCGACCGAGTGCTTTTCCATGAACTCGGACATGTCGATGCGCACCATGGCCTCCTCGGTATCGAACAGAAAGGCCGCGAGCGTCTTGCACAGCTCCGTCTTGCCCACCCCGGTGGGGCCGAGAAAGAGGAAGGAGCCGATGGGCCGCGCCGGATCGGCCAGCCCGGCGCGCGAACGGCGGATGGCATCGCTCACCGCGCGCACCGCCTCATCCTGCCCCACCACGCGCTCGCCAAGCGCCTCTTCCATGCGCAGCAGCTTCTCGCGCTCGCCCTCGAGCATGCGCGCGACCGGGATGCCGGTCCATTTCGAGACAATCTCGGCCACCTCCTCGTCGGTGACCTTGTTGCGCAGCAGCTGCGTCTCGCCGCCCTCGGCGGCGCTGGCCGTGGCCAGACGCTTTTCGAGCTCGGGAATGCGTCCATAGGCGAGCTCCGACATGCGCGTAAGATCGCCCGCGCGGCGCGCCGTTTCCATCTCGATGCGGGCGCGATCGAGCTCCTCCTTGATGTGGGCGGTGCCCTGCACGGCGGCCTTCTCCGAGGTCCAGATTTCGTTGAGATCGGCGAACTCGCGCTCCAGCCGCTCGATCTGGCCCTCCAGATCAGCAAGACGCTTCTTCGAGGCCTCGTCGGACTCCTTTTTCAGCGCCTCGCGCTCGATCTTGAGCTGGATGAGACGCCGGTCGAGCCGGTCCATCTCCTCGGGCATGGAGTCGATTTCCATGCGGATCTGCGAGGCGGCCTCGTCGATGAGATCAATCGCCTTGTCCGGCAACTGCCGATCGGAGATGTAACGATGCGAGAGCACGGCGGCGGCAACGATGGCCGGGTCGGTAATCTCGACCGCGTGATGCACCTCGTAGCGATCCTTGAGTCCGCGCAGGATGGCGATGGTGTCCTCGACGCTCGGCTCATCGACCAGCACCTTTTGAAAGCGCCGTTCGAGCGCCGCGTCCTTCTCGATGTATTTGCGGTATTCATCGAGCGTGGTGGCGCCCACACAGTGCAGCTCGCCGCGCGCAAGCGCGGGCTTGAGCATGTTGCCGGCATCCATGGAGCCCTCGGCCTTGCCGGCCCCGACCATGGTGTGCAGCTCGTCGATGAAGAGGATGACAGTGCCCTCCTGACGGGCGATGTCGTTCAGCACCGCCTTGAGCCGCTCCTCGAACTCGCCGCGAAACTTGGCGCCAGCAATGAGCGCGGCCATGTCGAGCGAGAGCAGACGCCTGTTCTTCAGCCCCTCGGGCACCTCGCCGTTGACAATGCGCTGGGCCAGCCCCTCAACGATGGCGGTCTTGCCCACGCCCGGTTCGCCGATCAGCACCGGGTTGTTCTTGGTGCGCCGCTGCAGCACCTGCACGGTGCGCCGAATCTCGTCATCGCGCCCGATCACCGGGTCGAGCTTGCCCTGCTCGGCGCGCTCGGTGAGATCGATGGTGTATTTTTCGAGCGCCTGGCGCTGCTCCTCGGCGTTCGGGTCTTCCACCCGCTGTCCGCCGCGCACCGTCTCGATGGCCTGCTCCAGCGCGCCCTTGCTCGCCCCGGCCTCGCGCAGCACGCGCCCAATCTCGCCGCGATCGTCCAGCGCCGCGAGCACGAAGAGTTCGGAGGAGACATACTGATCCTTGCGTTGCTGGGCGAGCTTGTCGGTCTGGTTGAGCAGGCGGTTGAGGTCATTGCCCAGATGCACCTCGCCGGGCGCGCCCTCCACCACCGGCAGACGGTCGAGCAGCTCGCCGAGCGCCGAGCGCAGCCGATTCACGTCCACGTCGGCGCGCGTGAGCAGATGGCGCACCGTGCCGCCTTCCTGATCGAGCAGCGCCACCAGCACATGCACGGGTTCGATGAATTGATGATCACGCCCCACCGCCAGACTCTGGGCGTCGGCGAGGGCCTGTTGAAATTTCGCGGTCAGCTTGTCCATTCTCACGGGAGTGACTCCAAGGCTATCGAGATATTATGTCAATTGGGGCATGGGAATTCCCGAATCAAGCCAAGACCTCGACCGACCGCGTTCAGGGCTCGAACGCGATCAGGCGCGCCACCAGCTCATCCCAGACAATCACCACATCCGGCAGCACGCGCACCGGCGTTTCGCCCGCCAACTCGACCACTTCAGGCTTGCCAAAGCCGCCATCTTGCAGCCGGTAGATGGTGACCATGCGATCTGCGGGATGCACCAGCCAGTACTCAGGCACCCCGGCGCGCTCGTAGACCTGGCGCTTGCGCCAGTGATCATGACTCGCGCTGCCGGGCGAGATCACCTCGACCACCAGATCAGGCGCACCGCGCACCCCGCGCCGGTCGAGCTTCGCGGGGTCGCACACCACCAGCACATCGGGCTGCACCACGGTGTCGATGCGCCCATCCTCTTCATCGGCGCGCGGCAGCCGCACATCCACCGGGGCGATGAAGGGCCGGCAGCTCTGGCCTTGCAGCGCATTGCCAAGCTGACGATAGATGCCGCCCGCCAGTTCCTGATGATCGAGCGTCGGGGCCGGCGCCATGCACCAGGCCACGCCATCAATCAGCTCGTAGCGCACATCCTCGGGCCAGCTCAGATAGTCGGCATAGGTGTGATACTGCGTATCGCGTTGCGCAAGCGCCATGGGCCAAACCTCCTCTGTGTGCGCGCACTGGAAGACATAGCTTCATCACTCATCAGTTTTTCGGTTTTCCTCATGCGCCCTGAAAAACCTAAGCGTGATGTTGTCTCTTCATGATAGACCAGCGAGAAAGACCGGCTCGACAGTCCGCTCGGGGCGAATTTCCGCTATCATGGCGGGGTGAATCTTCGAGACCTCAAATACATCCTTGCCGTTGCCGAGACGCGCCATTTCGGGCGCGCGGCGGAGCGTTGTTTTGTCAGTCAGCCCACCCTGAGCGGTCAGATCAAAAAGCTGGAAGACGAACTCGGCGTGGTCATCTTCGAGCGCACCAACCGCTCGGTCGAGGTCACGCCCGTGGGCGAGGCGATCCTGGCCCACGCCCGGCTCGCGCTGGAGCAGGCCGGCGCCATCGAGCAGGCCGCGCGCGCCCATCAGGATCCACTCTCCGGCGCGCTGCGTGTGGGGGCCATTCCCACCATTAGCCCCTACCTCATGCCCCTGGTGCTGGGGCCGCTCAAGCGCTGCTGCCCGAAGCTGCGGCTGATTCTCTCCGAAGAGATTACCGAGACGCTCCTCGGGCGCCTGAGCCGTCACGAAATCGACGCCGCCCTGCTTGCCACGCCGGTTGACGACACCGAGTTCGAGGCCGTGGCGCTCTTTGAAGAGCCCTTCTGGCTTGCCTATCCAAGCGAGCATCCGCTGGGCGCGAAGGCCAGCATCAGCGCCCACGACCTCGAAGAGGTAGAGCTGCTGCTGCTCGCCGACGGGCACTGTCTCTCGCATCAGGTGATGGATGTCTGCCATCTCGCCGAACGCCCGACCCGGGGCGAGATGGCCGATCTGCGCGCCTCCAGCCTGGAAACGCTCTTACAACTGGTCGGCGCCGGCTTTGGCTGCACCCTGGTGCCCGCGCTCGCAATCCGCAGCGCCTGGATGAACGACAGCGGCATCGGCATCCGTCCCCTGCACCTGCCCGATGCCTATCGCCGCATCTCACTGGTCTACCGACGCACCTTTCCGCGCCGTCAGGCCCTGGAAACCTTTGCCGAGGTCATTCGCGCCCAGTTGCCGGACAGCGTGCGCCGCCTGCCCTGAAAACAGGGCGCCTCTCGCGCAGCCATGCTAGAGTTTCAGGCCAAGGCTCCAATTCCACACCAGCGCACGCGATGACCCGGGAGATCAGGGATGCGCATCGTCGAAACCCTTGCCGACCGCAAGCACGCCCAGACCCTGCTGGGCATGGCGCGCTTCTATGGCGCTGAGGATGCCTGGCGCGTCAGCGACGACACACAGGAGCGCTGCTGCATCCGTATGCTGGTTCCGGACGATGCCCGCCAGGCCCTGATCGATTCGCTTCAGGATCTCTTCAAGGCCGACCCCGGCGCGCGCATCATCATCCAGCCGGTCGATACCGTCCTTACGCGCGACACCCCGGTGCGCCAGGACGAGGAATTGCACAAGGCGCGCGCCATCGCCGCCACGCGCGAGGAACTCTACGCCACCATCGTCAAGGGTGCGCGGCTCGATACCAATTTCCTCATCCTGACCCTGCTCTCAACCATTGCCGCCGCCATCGGACTGCTTGAAAACAATGTTGCCGTGGTCATCGGCGCCATGGTTATCGCGCCCCTGCTCGGCCCCAACATCGCGCTGGCCTTTGCCACCTCACTCGGCGACCGGGGGCTTATTCTGCAAGCCCTGCGGACCATTGGCGCGGGCCTGGGGCTCTCGCTGCTGCTCTCGATCCTGATCGCCCTTGTGTGGCAAGTGGATTTCACGGGCCCGGAAATCGCCTCGCGCACCGATGTCGGGCTCGACAGCGTGGTGCTCGCGCTGGCCTCGGGCGCGGCGGCGGTGCTCTCGCTCACCACCGGATTGTCCTCGACCCTGGTCGGCGTCATGGTCGCCGTAGCGCTCCTGCCGCCCACGGCCACGCTCGGACTGGCCATCGGCAAGCTCGATGCGGCGCCCGCGCTGGGGGCCTTTCTGCTGCTCGCGGTCAATATCGTCTGCGTCCTGCTCTCGGCCAAGGTGGTATTCCTGCTCAAGGGCGTGCGCCCCCGCACCTGGACCGAGCGCAATCGCATACGCCAGTCAAAAACGCTCTATTTAGCGCTCTGGATTCTCTTGCTGACCCTGCTCATCGGTATCATTCTGCTGCGCTCCAGTTCACCGTGGAACCCCTAGGTTTCCGCCCACACCAGCGATCACGCTCATCGGTGCGATCGCTGGGTCATATACCGATTACACATGAGTTTTCGGGGAGGGCTGGGATGGACGCGGGGGGGGGCAGCGGCAGGGAGGCTGCGGTCAAGCCTCCAGGGATGGATTCATGGCGTCTCCCAGGGCCATTACCCAGCCCGGAGCGCATGAGGAAAACCGAAAAACTGCTGCACAACGAGTATAGTATGGTCCGCCGCCGAAGCGCACTCATTGCCGCTGGGAGCCGGCCCTAACCCTCCTTTCCTTTGGCCCGATCACTGCCTTCCTATAGAGGCCGCGATGAAAAAAAATTTGCCCGTGACACAGCGCGAGGTGCCCTTGGCCGAGGACACCAACATCCTTTCAACCACCGACCTCAAGGGCGCGATTACCTACGTTAACGATGAGTTCATCCGCATCAGCGGCTTCAACGAAGACGAACTCATTGGCAAGAACCACAATGTGGTGCGTCACCCCGATATGCCGCCGGCGGCCTTCGAGCATCTGTGGGGAACGCTAAAGGCGGGCCGCCCCTGGATGGGGATCATTAAAAATCGCTGCAAGAATGGCGATCATTACTGGGTCAGCGCCTACGTCACCCCCATCCACCACAACGAAAAAATCACCGAATACCAGTCGGTGCGCACCAAACCTGATCCCGCTTGCGTCGCCCGCGCCGAGGCACGCTATCCGCATCTCCTGGCAGGAACCCGTCCGCTCGGTGATCGCCTCCCCGCACTGGGTGCGCGCTGGCGACTGCCGCTCTACCTTGTTCTCATTGCCGCCGTTGTCACCATCGCCAGCCTCGCCGCCGGGCTGGATCTGGCGCCCGTGCTGGCCGCGCTCGTCCCCTTTGCCCTGCTGGGCATTGTGCTTGCGGTGTTGGACAGTCGTCCGCTCGCCCAACTGGGCGCGCAGGCGCGACGCCTGGCCCATAATCCCATCAGCCAGTTCGTCTACACCGGACGGCGCGACGACTTCGGCGCAATTGAATTCGCCATGCGCATGTTGCAAGCCGAAACGGGCGCAGCGGTGGGACGCGTGGGCGATGCCTCCAAGGTCGTGCTCGACAAGGCGGAACGGCTGGTGACCCTGGTCGAGGAGGCGCGCGCGGCCATACTCGATCAGCAGGCGCAAACCGATCAGGTGGCCACCGCCGTCGAGGAGATGTCGGCGAGCGTGCGCGAGGTCGCCCAGAACGCCCAGCACACCGCCGATGCCGCCCATGAGGCCGATGGCGAGGCCAACACCGGGCGTCAGGTGGTCGTTACCGCCGGCGAGGCCATCGCCGCACTCGCCCAGGGCATCGAGCAGGCCGCCGGGGTCATCCACAGCCTCGAACAACGCAGCGACGAGATCAGCTCCGTGCTCGATG
>JAFGTZ010000387.1 GCA_016938795.1 Chromatiaceae bacterium
GCGGCGCCACGCTCAGCAAGGGGGCTTGGGTGGCCTCGGGGATGACCGAGAGATCGCCGCGCGCGCGTTCGCGGCCCTGATCGAGCACCAGCACCTGATCGACCCAGTCGAGGCCGGCCGGGCGGTGGGTGATGAGCAGCACGGTGCGCCCGCGCATGAGACGGTCGAGCGCGCGCATCAGGTCGCGCTCGGTGCCGGGGTCGAGTCCCTCAGTTGGTTCATCGAGCAGCAGGATGGGGGCGTCCTTCAGCAGCGCGCGGGCCACGGCGATGCGCCGCGCCTGACCGCCCGAGAGCCGCACCCCGGTCTCGCCCACCCAGGTGTCGTAGCCCTCGGGCAGGCTGGCGATGAAGTCATGGATCTGCGCCACCTCGCAGGCCGCCTCCAGCGCGCCCTGCGAGGCGTCGGGCTGGGCGATGAGCAGATTCTCGCGGATGGTGGCGTCGAACAGATGGGTGTGCTGGCTGACCACCGCGATGTGGTGGTGCAGATCCTCGCCCCGGAAGCGGGCGATGTCGTGGCCGCCGATGTGGATAGTCCCCTCCTGAGGCTCCCAGAACCGCAGCAGCAGGTTAAAGAGCGTGCTCTTGCCCGATCCCGTGGCGCCCACCACGGCTGCGCGACTGCCCTCGGGCACCTGGAGGCTGATAGCCTGAAGGGCTGGGCGTTCGGCTCCGGGGTAGGTAAAGCCGACCGACTCAAAGTTGAGATCGAAGCGCTCGGGACGGGGCGAAGGGCCGCTCGGCTCGCTGACGGCTGGCTCGGTCTCGACGATGGCAAAGAGCCGCCGCGCCGCCGCGAGCGTGCGCCCCATGAGCTGAAAGGCCTGGGGCAGGGGCGCTACGGCCTCGAAGCTCGCCAGCGTGAACAAGGCCAGCATGGCTAGCTCGGGGCCGTCGAGCCGCCCCTCGCGCACCAGCGGGATGGCGAGCCAGAGCAGCACCCAGAGGCTGAGTCCGGCGCAGAGTCCCACCGCTGCTTGAGTGAATCCCTGATCGGCATGGATGCGCCCTTGATCGGCGACTAGCCCCTGACTGAGCCGTTCGATGCGCTCGGCCTGGCGCGGGTTCGCGCCATGCACGCTGAGTTCAGCGAGCCCCTGCACCCCGTCGATCACCGCCGCGCGCAGGGTGCTCTCGTCTTGCGCCAGGCGCTGCCCCGGCTCGCAGCCGCGCGCGCGCGACCAGATCGGCAGCCCAACGCCGGCCAGCAACAGAAAGCAGGCGCCGCTCAACGCGATCCAGCCGTCGTAGGCGGCGAGAAAAAAGAGAAAGAGTGTGACCGCCGTGCCGGCCACCAGCACCGGCACCAGCACCCGCACATAGAGGTTATCCAGCGCGTCGATGTCGGCGCGGATGCGGCTGAGGATGTCGCCGCTGTGATACTGCTGAAGGCGGGCTGGGGCGAGCGGTTCGAGATGGCGATAGAACCAGACGCGCAAACTGGCGATGAGCCGGAAGGTGGCCTCGTGGTTGACCAGCCGCTCGCCATAGCGCCCGGCGGTGCGCGCCATGGCGCTCGCGCGGATGAGTGCGGCGGGCGCGAAATAGTTCATGGCCGCACCGGCAAGTCCGGCGGCGGCCATGGCGGTGATGAACCAGCCGGCGGCGGCCATGAGCGTGACATTGGCCAGGAGTGTGAGGGTCGCCAGCAGGGTGCCGAGCAGCATCCAGTGGCGCCAGGGGCGAAACAGACGCCAGAGTTTCAGCAGGTCGCGCATGGCGCTCAAACCTCCTCGCGGTGGGTCAGCCCGGCAGCGGCGGCGGATTCGCCATGGGCGGCGATCATGCGCGCATAGAGTCCGCCGGATGCGGCCAGGGTGGCGTGGGTGCCCTGTTCGACGAGATCTCCCCCGTCGAGCACCAGAATGTGATCGGCCTTGCGCACCGTGACCAGACGGTGGGCGATGACCAGCAGGGTGCGACTGCGCGCCAGCTCGTCGATACCTTGCTGAACCAGACGCTCGCTCTCGGGATCGAGATTGGCGGTTGCCTCATCGAGGATGACCAGGGGCGCGTCGCGCAGAAAGGCGCGCGCGAGCGCGATGCGCTGGATCTGCCCGCCCGAGAGTCCGGCGCCGCCCTCGCCAACCAGGCTCTGGTAGCCCTGTGGCAGGGCCTCGATGAAGTCGGCCGCGCGCGCGCGTTGCGCCGCCTCGCGCACCGCCTCCAGTGTAGCCTCGGGCGCGCCAAGGCGGATGTTGTCAAGAATGCTGCCTTGAAAGAGCCGCGGGCGCTGCGGCACCCAGGCCAGATGACGGCGCCAGTCCTCCAGATCGAGCCGCGCCAGATCCTGGTCATTGATGAGAATGCGCCCGTCCTGGGGTTCGAGAAAACCAAGCAGCAGCTTCACCACGGTGCTCTTGCCCGCGCCACTGGTGCCGACCAGGGCCACCCGAGTGCCCGGCTCCAGCCTGAAGCTCAGGCCGGCGAGCGCCTCGCGCCCTGGCTCGTAGCTGAAGCGCACCTGCTCGAAGCGCACCCCGAGCGGACGTTTCACGCCCAGCGGCTCGCCCGCGCGCTCGGGCGGCGGGCTCAGCTCCAGCACGCGCATCAGTTGCTCGGCGGCGGCCACCGCGCCCATGCGCGCATGGTACTGGGTGCCCATGTTGCGCAGCGGCGCATAGAACTCGGGCGCCAGCATGAGCACGAAGAGCCCTTGCAGATAGCCGATTTCGGGCACCGGGAGCCAGTGCGGAATCGGCAGCGCCAGTCCATAGAGCCGAAAGCCGATGAAGACCGCGACGATGGCGATGCCGATGGTGGCGAAGAATTCGAGCACCGCCGAGGAGAGAAAGGCGATGCGCAGCACCTGCATGGTGCTGGCGCGATACTCGTCAGAGATGCGCGCGATGATCTCGACCTCGCGCCGGCTCGCCCCGAAGAGCTTGAGCGTGGTGAGGCCCTGGATGACATCAAGAAAATGCGCGCTCATGCGCGCCAGTTGCTTCCACTGGCGCTGGTTGCGCGCCTCGGCGCCCGAGCCGATGAGGATCATGAACACCGGAATCATGGGTGCGGTCAGCACCATGACCAGCGCCGAGAGCCAGTCGAGCGGCAGCACCACCAGCAGCACCGCCATGGGCAGCAGCATGGTGAGGGTCATGGCGGGGAGAAAGCGCGCGTAGTAACCCTCCAGGTCGTCGATGCCGCGGGTCAGGGTCTCGACCAGGGCGCCGCTGCGCAGGTCGCCGAGCCGCTCCGGCCCCAGGCGCTGCACATGGCGGTAGACCTCATGGCGCAGACTGAGCCGCACCTCGGCGGCGGCGGCAAAGGCCCAGCGTTCGGCCTGCCAGACCATGAGGGCGCGCAGCACGAAAAAGAGCAGCAGTCCCCACAGCCAGGGCGCGATTTGCGCAAGACCCGCCTGCTCGAAGATGACGGCGTTGAGGATGAGCGCCAGCAAACCGGCCTGCACGATGGCCAGCAGTCCATTGGCAAGGTTGAGCCCGATGGCGAGCCCGAGTGCTCGGCCAGCGAGTGATTTGCGTGACTTCAGCCAGGCAATGGCAGACATGGGGATGGGTTCCAGCGGTCAGGGTCGGATCGGTCGACAATCGGGATCCGAGCATACGGAGCCTGTGCCGGGCGGGCAATGAAAAATGCGCCTTGGCTTGCCATCGCTCAAGCCCAAGGGCGCGGTTAGGGAGGCGCTCAGCTGCTATGATCGACGTAAACGCCACTGCATCACACGCCAAGGAGTCTCTCATGAGTGCATCTCTCACAACGCGCCTTGCTGCCACCGCCACGACGGCTGTCTTGGTCTGCGGCTGTGCCGCCGATGGTTCAGGCATGACCGAAACCGGACAGGGCGCCTCTCTAGGGAGCGCCGCCGGTGTCGTGGCGGGGGCGCTTATCGGCTCGCTGAGCGCGGATGCCGGCAAGGGCGCGCTCATCGGCGCCGTGGGCGGCGCGCTCGCTGGTGGCATGGTGGGCGCCTATATGGAAGAGCAGCAGCGCGATTTCGAGCGCGCCCTCGGCCCCGAGATTGCGCGCGGCATGATTCGGGTCCGGGCGCTGCCCAATGATGAGCTTCTGGTGAGCATGACCGGCGCCACCACCTTCGAGGTCGATTCGGATCGCATTAAAACAGGCTTCCACAGCACGCTCGATACCATTTCCGCCATCATCAGGCGTTACGGAAAGACCCAGCTCATCATCCTGGGGCATACGGATGACACGGGCTCGGCGGCCTACAATCAGCAGCTCTCCGAGGCGCGCGCCGATGCCGTGGCGCGTTATCTCATGGGGCGAGGTGTCTTGCCGCAACGCATGCGCGCGCTCGGCTATGGCGAGGAGCGCCCCATCGCGAGCAACACCACCGAGCGCGGGCGGCGTCTCAACCGCCGCGTGGATCTGCTCATCGTGCCGCTGGTGGCCAGTTGAGAGGCGTGCCGCGAACCTGGTGGCGAGGCGGGAGTTTCGCCGCCAGAAATGCGAAAAATTTTGGTTATGCCGCACATGATCGAGCTGTCTCCTCTATCACCCCTTACCAGCAGACTTTTTAAGCTCTGAAGCGGGCCTTAGCCTGTTTGTGGGTCACTCACTAGCACCTCGCGCGCCTGATGTGATTTGGGCGCATCCTCACTCTGAGGTGCAGATCTCATCCGCTCCCCAGATCGATTTCCCAGCCATTACTGGAGAGCATTGGTATTACCAATGCTCTGGCTTCTAAATATTCATGATGCTCCAGCCGTCGGCCTGAAGTTGCCTCGGAACCCTGTCATGAACTTCAGAAATGTATGTTGACAGCCGGTTTCCATAAAGTAAACTGGTTGCGTTAGTGGTGCTAGGTTGCTAAAGAGGGCGGAATGTCAGAGGCACAGACAGAACAACTCACCAGGGTCGTGGTGTCGATCTTTCGCACTTACGGACGGTTGATCGATTGGGGCGACCAGTTCGCAGCACCCTTCGGGCTGACCAGCGCGCGCTGGCAGATGCTGGGCGCGCTGGCGTTCTTGCAACAGCCCGCATCGGCGCCGGCCATTGCCCGCCAGATGGGCGTGACCCGTCAGGGCGCCAACAAGCAATTGGCTTTACTGGAAAAGCAGGGGCTGGTACGCAAGGGCGCCAACCCAGCGCACAAGCGCTCGCCGCTGTTTGCACTGACCGAGGACGGTCAGCGTTGCTATCGCGCCATCCAGGCTGCCTGGGAAACGCACGCCCGAGCCCTGGGCGAAGCCATTTCGGCCGAGGATCTGGCCGCGACCCTGCGCACCCTGCAGACCCTGACCCAGTTGCATCAAGCCACCGAGGAGAATCCCGATGATGCTGTCTAATCTGCACCGCCTTGCCGGCGTGCTCGCTTTCCTGCTGATCGCTGCCTTTTTGTCGTCCACCCTGGTGGCAGAACTCTTCCTAAGCCAAGGCACCGTCGTGGTCGTCAAGCAAGTGATCGTTTATGCGCTTTTTATTCTGGCGCCCTTGCTGATGATAACCGGCGGCAGCGGCTTTCAGCTCGGACGAGCACAAGAGGGCGGACTGATCGCGGCCAAACGCCGGCGCATGCCGCTGATTGCGCTTAATGGCGTCTTCGTCCTGATTCCCCTCGCCATCTACCTGCATCTGAAGGCCGCGCAAGGCGAATTTGATGTCGCCTTCTATCTCGCCCAAGCCGCCGAGTTGCTCGCCGGCGCGGGCAACCTCTGGCTGATGGGGCTGAATATCCGCGATGGGATGCGCCTGCGTGGGCGTTTTCCGGGCGCCTGACAGCAAGCCGCCTGAGCTCAGCCACGGGCGAGCTTGCATCCAAGAGGAGGTATTCAACGGATGAGACAGCCTGCTTTGATTTGGCTGGCTTCGGGATTCTGTCTGATTCTGCTAGGCGCCGGACTGAACGGCTGCGATGGCTCGACCGCTTCGGTTGAGACCGAGACACCGCTAGGTGTGATTGCCTGGGCGCCCGTGCAACTTGCGACCGATGCCGAAGGCCGCCCCTTTCCGGGTGTGGTGCGCAGCGTGCAGCGCGTACCGCTGAGCTTCGAGGTCGGCGGGCGGATCGAGACCTTGTCGGTTGAGGTCGGCGAGCGCGTTACCGCCGGTCAGGTCTTGGCCCGCTTGGACAATACCAGCTACCGCCTGGCCTACGACGCACGCGCGGCCGCAGTTGACGAGGCCAGCGCCCAACTGCGCGAAGCCGAGCAAGAGTTTACACGCCAGCAGAATTTGCACGGACGCGCCTCGGCCTCGGAAGCGGCTCTGGACGCAGCCTTGGCGGCGCGCGCCACTGCCCAGGCGCGCCTGGCGGTGGCCGAAGCCGAGCGGCGCGGCGCCGAGAAAACACTGCGCGACACGCTGTTGCCCGCGCCCTATGCGGGCTGGATCGCGGCGCGCTGGGCCGAACCTCGGCAACAGGTGGGCGCAGGCGAAACGGTGCTGGAACTTCAGGGCGAGGCGTCGGGGTTTGAAGTCTTGGTGTCAATTCCCGAGACATTGGTGACACGGCTCGAACCTGGGGATCCGGCGCCGGTGCGGATTCCCGCCTGTCCGGAGACGAGACTGCGCGGCTGGATTGCTGAAATCGGAACCCCGGGCGATCACAACAGCGCCTTTCCCGTCACCCTGCGCTTGGCGCCTTCGGACTGTGCGCTCAAACCCGGGATGACGGCGGAAGTCTTGCTTGCGGATCACCGGGCACTCACCAAAAACCCAATCAACCAGACCACGACCCGCATTCCGCTGACAGCCTTCCTGGCTGGGGCAGGCGAGACGCACTGTGCCTTTGTCTTCTTGCCCGACAGCCCGGACAGCGCACTGGGCGTGCTGGAAGCGCGTGAAATCCAGATTGACCGGCTCACGGCGGAGGGCGCCTTGGTGCGCGACGGACTCAAATCGGCCGAGATCATTGTTACCCGTGGACTGCCCTTCCTGCACGATGGGCAACGTGTGCGCCGGCTCGCTGTCGAGAGCCCCAACGGGTGGACCGCTCCGTGAATCTGAGCGTCTGGGCCTACCGCTACCGCCCAGTGGTCGCGCTCATGCTGGTGGTGCTGATGGGTCATGGCGTCATGAGCTATTTCGCCTTACCGGCGCGCGAGGATCCACAGATCACCGTGCGAGAGGCGGTCATCACCACCGAGTTCCCCGGCCTGTCCGCCGAGCGCATCGAGCGCCTGATCACCCGTCCCTTGGAGGATGCGGTGCGCCGGGTGCCAGAGGTCGAAGAGATTCGCTCGCTGTCCATGCCAGGGCGCTCGATCATCCACGCCGAGCTCTATCCAACCCTGTTCGAACTCGACGCCATTTGGCAGGATCTGCGCAACCGCA
>JAFGTZ010000388.1 GCA_016938795.1 Chromatiaceae bacterium
CTCCGCGACATGCAGATCGAGTGCCGCAATTACGCCTACGAGCACGGCATCGACAAGCCGGACGTGGATGAATGGGTCTGGCCCTTCTAGACTGAAGGACATCCTGACCCGCGCCCCGGCGCCATGCCGCCGGGGCGCAGGTCAGGGAATTCTTGGAATCCACCCAGCGACGCAGGCACACCATGAGCACAGCCCAGCCCCCCGAACAGCCACGCGAGCACACCCGCACCGGCACCTCGAAGGAACTGCTCAAGCAGGCCTATATCGACAACCTCTTCTATATTCAGGGCCGCTTTCACGAGGTTGCCACTCCCCATGATCGCTACATGGCTGCGGCCTACACGGCGCGCGATCGCCTGCTAGAGCGCTGGCTGAAATCGGCTCAGCAGTTCAAGGGCCGCCATTCGCGCACCCTCTGCTATCTCTCGGCCGAGTTTCTGCTTGGGCCGCACCTGGCCAACACCCTGGTCAACCTGGGCATCACAGAGGTCACGCGCGAATCGGTCGAAGAGATGGATCTCGACTTCGATGCCATGCTGGACGAAGAGGAAGAGCCGGGGCTGGGCAACGGCGGGCTCGGACGACTGGCTGCCTGCTTCATGGATTCGCTCGCCACCCTGCGCATCCCGGCCATTGGCTATGGCATTCGCTACGAATTCGGCATCTTTGATCAGGCCATTGAGGACGGCTGGCAGGTCGAGAAGAGCGACAACTGGCTGCGCAACGGCAACCCCTGGGAAATTCCGCGCCCCAAGATCCGCTTCCCGGTGCGCTACGGCGGCCACACCGAGCGTTATCGCGATGCCGAGGGCGTATCCCACACGCGCTGGGTGCCCGATCTGGAGATCAGCGGCATGGCCTATGACACCCCCATCCCAGGTTATGGGGTGGGCAATGTCAACCTGCTGCGCCTCTGGAAGGCCGAGGCCCCCCAGTCGTTCGACTTCCAGGCCTTCAACGTGGGCGACTACTACGGCGCGGTGCGCGCCAAGATCGAGGCGGAGACCATCTCCAAGATCCTCTATCCCAACGACGAGCCCGAGGCGGGCAAGGAGCTGCGCCTGAAGCAGCAGTATTTCTTTGTGTCCTGCTCGCTGCAGGACATGATCCGGCTGCATCTCAACACGGTCGGGCCGCTCCAGACCTTCAGCCAGAAGTTTGTCGCCCAACTTAACGACACCCATCCCGCGCTGGCGGTAGCAGAGCTCATGCGGCTATTCATGGATGAGCACGGCATGGAGTGGAACCAGGCCTGGGAGCTGACCCGCGCCACCTTCTGCTACACCAACCATACCCTGCTGCCCGAGGCGCTCGAAACCTGGCCCATCGCACTCTTCGAGCGCCTGCTGCCGCGTCACCTGGAAATCATCTACGAAATCAACCAGCGCTTTCTCGATGTGGTGCGGGTGCGCTTTCTCGGCGATGACGAACGGGTGGCGCGCATGTCGCTCATTGCCGAGGACGGCGAGCGGCGCATCCGCATGGCGCATCTCGCGGTGGTGGGCAGTCACGCCGTCAATGGCGTGGCCGAACTGCATTCCGAGCTGTTGCGCACCACGCTGTTTCGCGATTTCAGCGAGATCTGGCCCGAGCGTTTTCACAATGTGACCAACGGGGTCACACCGCGCCGCTTCATGGTGGTGAGCAACCCGCGCCTGACCCGGCTCATCACCGAAACGCTTGGCGACGATGCCTGGGTGAGCGATCTGGAGCGTCTGCGCGCACTGGAGGCCTATGCCGACGATGCTGATTTCCAGGCGCGCTGGCGCGCCGTGAAGCAGGCCGCCAAGGAAGACTTCGCCGCCTGGCTCGAAAGCCGCACCGGCATCGCGCTCAATCCCAAGGCCCTGTTCGACGTGCAGGCCAAGCGGGTGCATGAATACAAACGCCAGCACCTCAACGTGCTGCACATCATCCGGCTCTATCAGCGCCTCAAGCAGAACCCCGATCTGGACATGGTGCCGCGCGCCTTCATCTTCGGCGGCAAGGCGGCGCCCGGCTATTACATGGCCAAGCTGATGATCAAGCTCATCAACTCGGTGGCCGAGGTCATCAATCGCGATCCGCAGATCAACGGCACCCTGCGCGTCGCCTTCATGCCCGACTTCAACGTCAAGAATGGCCAGCGGCTCTACCCTGCCGCCGATCTCTCCGAGCAGATCTCGCTCGCCGGCAAGGAGGCCTCGGGCACCGGCAACATGAAGTTCTCCATGAACGGCGCCCTCACCATCGGCACCCTCGATGGGGCCAACATCGAGATTCGCGAGGAGGTTGGCGAGGACAATTTCTTCCTCTTCGGCATGAGCGCCGAGGAGGCGCAGCGGCGCCAGTACGAGGGCTATCGCCCCTGGGATCACTACCACGGCGATCACGAGCTCAAGGCCGACATCGACCTGATCAACTCGGGGCTCTTCTCGCACGGCGACACCACCCTCTTCCGGCCGCTGACCGAGCATCTCATCAACCAGGATCCCTTCATGGTGCTCGCCGACTATCGCGCCTATGTGGAATGTCA
>JAFGTZ010000389.1 GCA_016938795.1 Chromatiaceae bacterium
GCATTTTTCCGAAAAACCCTTTATCTTCATGAAGATAAGATTTTTCAGCGGACCTTTTTTTGGGGATTTTTCGCACCAATTTTGGCCTGAAATGGCGCTTTCGGGCGCCCTGTTACATCAAAAAATGGCGATTTTTTATCGCATATTCAAAGGCTTGCATAGACAGGCCGAGTGAGCGCCAATATTTTTTTCTCAGCAGTCAGCAGAAAGGCTGCGGGCGCGGTGCAGATCTGTCGAGGGAGATGATAGCGAAGAGGATGCGCGGGTGGCAACGCGGAGCTGTCTGGGGAAGCTCGATCTCGGCGCTTCAGGCGCAGGTGAGTTAGGCAGCAGAAACGTGACCAGCGAGCCAGGCGAGCGCCTCGCTGACGGTCGAAACGGTATCGGTGGACGGGCGCGCTGGGCGCTCGCGCATTAGCACCCGCACCCCGCGCTCGCGCGCCGCCTCCAGCTTGGCCGAGGTGGCGGTGCCGCCGCTGTTTTTGCACACCAGGGTGTCGATGCTGTAGCGGTCGAGCAGGGTGCGCTCGGCGGCCAGATCGAAGGGGCCACGATCAACAATCCAGTCGGCCTGGGCGAAGGCCGGGCGCGGCTCGGGGGCGCTGACCAGACGGATGACGAAGGCGATGCGATCAAGCACCGCGAAGGGCGCCAGCTCCTGGCGTCCGAGCGCAAGCAGCACCCGGCGCGCGCCCGACTGGCGCAACTCGGCGACGGCCTCGCCCCAATCGGCCACCGAGACCCAGTTATCCCCCGGCTGGGGCCGCCAGGGCGCGCGCTCCAGACGCAGCAGCGGCACACCCGCCGAGGCACAGGCCACCGCCGCGTTCCAACCCATGGTCGAGGCGAAGGGATGGGTGGCGTCGATGACCGCGCGCACCCCGCGCTCGCCGAGCAAGGCACATAAGCCCTCAACCCCGCCAAAACCGCCAATGCGCGTCTCGCCGCGCGGCAGACGGGGGTTCTCGGTGCGCCCGGCGAGCGAATTGAGCACCCGCCAGGGGGCGGCGCACTCAGCCAGCGCCTCGGCGAGCGCATAACCCTCGGTGGTTCCGCCCAGAATCAGCAGCAGCGGCGCGCTCATGCGCTCGGCTCGGGATACCAGCGCGGGGTGTAGACCCAGGGCGAAGCGCCGGGGCGGTCGATGCACCGGGTTTGCGACGAACCGACGATAACCAGGGTGCGCATATCCACCTCTTCGGGCCGCAGCGCGCCCAGGGTGGTGAGGGTCAGGCGCTCGCCGGGACGCGCGATGTCGCGCCCCAACACCACAGGCGTGTGGGGCGCGCGCAGGGTGCGCAGCCGCTCCAGCGCCTCGCCCAGCTGCCAGGGCCGGGCGCGCGAGATGGGGTTGTAGAGCGCGAGCACCAGATCGGCGCGCGCGGCCAGCTCCAGACGCTCCAGAATCACCGCCCAGGGCTTGAGGTTGTCCGACAGCGAAAGGATGCAGCAATCGTGACCCAGAGGCGCACCCGCGCGCGCCGCCGTGGCCTGAGCCGCCGAGATGCCGGGCACCACCACCAGATCGACCGCCTCCCACGCGGGGCGGCCCTCTTCGAGCGCCTCCAGAATGGCGGTAGCCATGGCGAAGATGCCCGGATCGCCCGAGGACACCATGACCACATGACGCCCGCTCGCGGCCAGATCGAGCGCCGCGCGGGCGCGCTCCAGCTCCTGACGGTTATCGGTGGGATGCACCACCTGATCGGCGCGAAAGGGACCGGCCATTTCCACATAGGTGGCATAGCCGAGAATGTCCTGGGCGCGCGCCAGCTCCTCGCGCGCCTGGGGCGCCAGAAGCTCGGGCGAGCCCGGCCCGAGCCCCACCACCGCGAGCCGACCGGGCAGCGGCGCCAGGGCGCCGCCCGAGGTCAGGGCGGGCAGCACGGCGAGCGGCGCGGCCAGCGCGCGCGCGAGCTGCTCGGCCTGCTCGCCCCCACGCAGCGGCACCACGGCCTGACCATCCACAGCCACCGCGACCAACAGGGCCGGAGCGCGACCCTCGACCAGCAGCGGCGC
>JAFGTZ010000390.1 GCA_016938795.1 Chromatiaceae bacterium
GAGGCCGAGAGCCGCGCGCGTAGCCGCGCCCAGGCCTCTTCAACTGGACTCTCTTCCTGAATACCGCTCACCAGGCTGCGCGCCAGGCGCTCCTCGAAACCGCACTGCGTCAGCCGCGCCAGCAATTCGGCGGCGAGCGGATGGCGCGCCGCCCAGCGCGCCGACTCGCTCGCCGCCTGATGCTGCACGAGCAGGTTGCGCAGATCGTAGAGTTCGCGACGCATGGCGGCGAGTTCGGGGTCGCTCGGCAAGGTTGCGCTGGCACGCGCCGGGGGGGGCGTCGAGAGGCTCGGCGCGACCTGCGCGCGGGTCGCGCTCGATGCGGCGGCGGATGGCTCGGCCACGGCTTCAGGCTCGCTCAGACCCTCGTCGAGCGCCGCCACCACCTCCAGCATGCCATTGATGCGGCGACTCGACAGAATGACCGCCTCGGGCCCCTGCAACTCGCGCACCTGGCGCATGGCATCGCGCATGTCTTTCGCGGTATAGCGCCTGACATTCATCTCCGATTACTCCTCGCTGCATCATGCCCGTGCCGGGGCCGCTTCGTTCTGTCCCACGGTCGCCACCACCCGAATGCGCCGGTTGTCCGGAATCTCGGTGAAGGCCAGCACGCTGAGCCCGCGCACGGCCCCCCGCAACCAGCCCGCGATCCAGGAGCGGATCTCGGGAGCGACCACCAGGACAGCCGGGGCACCTTCCGACTCTTGGCGCTGCGCAGCCTCCGCGACGGAGCGCTGCACCCGCTCGGCGAGCCCCGGCTCGATGCCGACGGTATCGCCCTGACTGCCTCGCAGCGATTTATGCAAAAGTTGTTCCAGAGACGGATCGAAGGCGATCAAGGGCAGCTCGCCATCGGGGCCAACCAGATCCTGCACGATGGAACGGGCCAAGGCGACCCGCACGGCAGCGGTCAAAGCGCCAGGATCTTGACTCTTTGCACTCTGTTCCGCCAAGGTTTCGGCGATCGTGCGCAGATCGCGAATCGCCACCTGCTCGGCGAGCAGGTTCTGAAGCACCTTGAGGATGATGCTCAGCGACACCCCCTTGAGATTCTCCACCAGTTTTGGCGAACGCCGCGCGAGCTGATCGAGCAGATGCTGCACCTCCTCGTGCCCGATGAGCCGATGAGCGCTCTCGCGAAACACCTGCGACAGATGCGTGGCAATGACGGTGGCGCAATCGACCACGGTATAGCCCGCGCCCTGGGCGTTCTCGCGCTCCTTGGGGTCGATCCAGAGGGCGTCGAGATTGAAGGTGGGATCCTTGGTCGGGGTGCCCGGCACGCTGCCGAAGACCTGACCCGGATTGATGGCCAGCTCGCGATCGGGAAACACCTCGGCCTCGGCCTGGGTCACGCCGAGCAGGGCGATGCGGTATTGATTTGGCCCCAGTTCGAGATTGTCGCGGATATGCACCGGCTGGATGAGAAACCCCAGCTCCTGTGAGAGCTTGCGCCGAATGCCCTTGATACGCCCCATGAGCTGGCCGTTCTGGCTGCGATCGACCAGGGGAATGAGCCGATAGCCCACCTCCAGGGCCACCAGATCGACCGGCGGCACGTCGTCCCAGGAGAGTTCGCGCTCCTCGGGTGCAGGCAGTTGCTCGGGCGGCATACGCTCGAGCGCCTCGGGCATGGTCACCTCGGCGGCCTTGCGGCTGAGCAGATAGCCGCCGCTTACCATCATGGCCGAAAGCCCCAGAAACACCAGATTGGGCATACCGGGAATGAGCCCGAGAATGCCGATGACCCCCGCCGCGACAAAGAGCGCCTTGGGATTGGCGAAGAGCTGATTGAACACCTGCTGGCCCATGTCCTGAGCCTTGGAGGTGCGGGTGACGATGATGGCGGTGGCGGTCGAGAGCAGCAGCGAGGGAATTTGCGCCACCAGTCCATCGCCAATGGTGAGCAGAATGAAGACGTTGGCGGCATCGCCTATCGACATGCCATGCTGGGTGCTGCCGATGACAATGCCGCCGATGATGTTGATAAAGAGAATCAGGATGCCGGCAATGGCATCGCCGCGCACGAACTTGCTCGCACCATCCATGGAGCCGTAGAAATCGGCCTCCTGGGCGACTTCCTCGCGCCGCGTGCGCGCATCCTCTTGCGAGATAAGACCGGCGTTGAGATCGGCGTCGATCGCCATCTGCTTGCCGGGCATGGCATCGAGGGTGAAGCGGGCGCTCACCTCGGAGATACGCCCAGCGCCCTTGGTGACCACCACAAAGTTAATGATGACCAGGATGGTGAAGACCACCAGACCCACGGCAAAATTGCCGCCGAGCACGAAATCGCCAAACGCCGAAATGACCTGTCCGGCGGCATCGGTGCCATCGGCGCCGTTGAGCAGGATGACGCGGGTCGAGGCCACGTTGAGCGCCAGACGCAAGAGGGTTGCAAGCAACAGCACCGAGGGAAAGGCGGCGAAATCGATGGGGCGCAGCGTGTAGACCGCCACCATGACCACCACCATCGAGAGTGCAATGTTGAAGGTAAAGAGCAGATCGAGCGCGAGCGGCGGCAGCGGCAGAATCATCATCGCCAGCAGCGCGATCAGCAGCAGCGGCGCGCCCAGCCCCAGCTGCCCCGCCCCCTTGAGCCGTTCGACCAGAGTCGCCATCAGGCGCCCCTCGGCGCACGGCGTCCGGCGCGCGGATCGAGATATTCATCGGGCACGGGCAGATCCTCGGGCATGAGCGCGCCGATCTCGTGGCGCTTGAGCTGATAGACATAGGCCAGGATGCGCGCCACCGCGACGAACAACCCGGAGGGAATCTCCTGACCAATCTCGGTGGTGAAATAGATGCCGCGCGCCACGCGCGGCGCCTCGACCAACAGGATGCGGTGCTCCTCGGCCAGGGCGCGAATCGAGTGCGCAATGGTATCAGCGCCCTTGGCCAGTACGCGCGGGGCGCGCATGCGTTCGGAATCGTAGGCAATGGCCACCGCGAAATGGGTTGGGTTGGTGATGACCACATCCGCCTTGGGCACCTCGGCCATCATGCGCCGTTGCGCCATTTCATACTGGAGCTGGCGCATCCGCCCCTTGACCTCTGGCTTGCCCTCGGTTTCCTTGTATTCGTCCTTGATCTCCTGGAGCGTCATGCGTAACTGCTTCTGAAAATTCCACAGCTGAAAGGGCACATCCACGGCGGCAATGAGCACCAGCGCCGAGGACACCAGCAGCAGCGTCCAGAGCGCCATGTCGGCGGTATGCAGAATGGCCAGTTCCAGCGACTGCTCACCGAGCCGCAGCAGATCATCGGCAAAGCCCCAGAGCACCGCACCGGCCACCAGCGCCACCACCAGAAACTTGGCCAGGGTTTTCACCAGCTCCAGCAGGGCCTGGGGCGAGAATTGACGCTTCAGGCCATTGAGCGGATTGAGCTTGCTGAACTTCGGCGTCAGCGCCTGTGCTGAAAAATTGATACCGCCCACCAGCACCGGCCCCAGAATGGCCACCACCATGAGCAGCGCAAACAGCGGGGCAAGAATCAGCAGGGCGCGCCCGAACTGGGCCTCCAGATGCGGCAGCAGACGCTCGGTCTCGGCGATGAGGGCCGCATCCGGTGTGAGATTCACCCGCACCAGCTCGCCAAGCTGCCCCCCCAGGCTTGCGCCAAACACCAGCAGAAAGGCCGCGCCCACCAGCAGGACCACCAGGGTATTGAAGTCGCGCGAACGCGCCACCTGCCCCTTCTCGCGTGCGTCGCGCAGTCGCTTGGCGGTCGGTTCCTCGGTTTTTTCCTGGCCATTCTCGTTCTCGGCCACCTAGACCCCCAGGAATTGCTGGATCAGCTGGAAGGCATCCACAAGCAGCTCGTCAAGACGCTCGGGCAACCCCGGAAGGGTGAGGATCAGCAGGATGAAGCCCATGAGCAGTGTCACCGGAAAGCCCACCGCGAAGATATTGAGCTGGGGCGCGGCACGGGTGACCACGCCCATCGCCAGATTGACAAGCAAAAGCGAGGCCATGGCCGGAAGCGCGATCAACACCGCGCCTGCGAACATGGTTGAGCCAAAATTCACCAAGACCCAGAGGTCATCGCTACCGATACCGCCCGCTCCGATCGGCAGGGTCTCGAAGCTCAGCACCAGGAGCCGAATCAGCACCAGATGGCCGTTGAGGGCCAGAAAGATGAGGGTGGCGAGAATGGTCAGAAATTGCGAGATCATGGGCACCTGCACGCCGCCCGCCGGATCCATGATGGAGGCGAACCCCAGCCCCATGGACAGGGCCAGCATCTCGCCGGCCTGGGTGATGGCCGAAAAGACCATCTGCGCCACAAAGCCCATGGCCACGCCGATGATGACCTGCTCGATGGCCACCTTGAGCCCCGCCAGACTGAGCGGATCGACCGCCGGAACCTCGGGCAGCAGCGGCGC
>JAFGTZ010000391.1 GCA_016938795.1 Chromatiaceae bacterium
AGATTGACCGCTGTGGTGGACTTGCCGACACCGCCTTTGCCCGAGGCTACGGCAATGATGTTCTTGACGTTGTCGATGGGCTTGAGCGACTTCTGCACCGCGTGCGCCTTGATCTCCCAGCCGAGTTCAACCGTCACTGATTCGACTCCCGCCACGGCGCCCACCCGGGTTGTCAGCGCCTCGATGATGGACGCGCGCGCCCCCTCGGCGGGAAAGCCGAGCATCACCTGAATGGTCACCGCGCCGCCCTCGATGGCGATATTCTGGATCGCGCGCGCGGCCAGCAGATCGCGCCCCAGATGGGGTTCCTTGTAATCCTTGATGGCGGCTTCGATGGCGTCTTTCGTGGGTTCGGACATGCGGTGACTCCAAGATTGGCTGGTGCGCCCGCAGCAGGCGGGGGCATGGCATGAGGATCGGCGGCGCGACATCAGCTGATGCCAACGCCTGGGGTTTCCGCCACTGTTGGTCTGGCGGGGCGCGAATTCAAGCCTGCCGCGCGGGCGCCCGACAAGGGTAAAGCGCAAGACAAGCCGATGCGCCATGGTCGCGACGGCGCCGATCGTGGATAATTTCGCCCTTCATTCGCCTGTTCCACCTTCGCCACGCACACCAAATATTATCCATGAGCACCAGCCGCGACATCCTCGTCACCAGCGCCCTCCCCTACGCCAACGGCCCCATCCACATTGGCCATCTGGTCGAATACATCCAGACCGACATCTGGGCGCGCTTTCAGAAGATGCGCGGACACCACTGCTGGTATGTCTGCGCCGACGACGCCCACGGCACGCCCATCATGCTGCGCGCACGTCAGGAGGGCATCAGTCCCGAGGCGCTCATCGCGCGCGTGGCCGAGGAACATCAGCGCGACTTTGCCGATTTTCGCATCGGCTTTGATCACTACCACTCCACCCACTCGCCCGAAAACCGGCACTTCGCTACCCTCATCTACAGTCGCAACCGCGATGCCGGCCATATCGAGCGGCGCACCATCACCCAGGCTTATGACCCAGTCGAGCAGATGTTCCTGCCCGATCGCTTCATCAAGGGCGAGTGCCCCAAGTGCGGCGCGGCCGATCAGTACGGCGACAACTGCGAGGCGTGCGGCGCAAGCTACTCGCCGGCGGAGCTGAAAAATCCGCGCTCGGCGGTCTCGGGCGCGGTGCCCGAGCAGCGCGAGTCGGATCACTATTTCTTCCGGCTCGGCGACTTCGAGTCCCTGCTCAAGACCTGGACCCGTGGCGGCGGGCTGCAACGCGAGGTGGCCAACAAGCTCGACGAGTGGTTCGCGGCCGGTTTGCAGGGCTGGGACATCTCGCGCGATGCGCCCTATTTCGGCTTCGAGATTCCCGATCATCCGGGCAAGTTCTTCTATGTCTGGCTCGATGCGCCCATCGGCTATCTGGCGAGCTTCAAGGCGCTGTGCGAGCGCAAGGGACTCGACTTCGACCACTTCTGGGGGCCTGATTCACAGGCCGAGCTCTATCACTTCATCGGCAAGGACATCGTCTATTTCCACGCGCTCTTCTTCCCGGCCATGCTGCACGGGGCGGGCTTTCGCACCCCGAGCGCGGTCTTCGCGCATGGCTTTCTCACCGTCGATGGACAGAAGATGTCGAAATCGCGCGGCACCTTCATCAAGGCGCGCACCTATCTCGACCATCTCGATCCCGAATATCTGCGCTACTACTTCGCCGCCAAGCTCGGCTCCGGGGTCGATGACATCGACCTCAACCTCGATGACTTCCAGGCGCGGGTGAACGCCGATCTGGTCGGCAAGGTGGTCAACATCGCCAGCCGCTGCGCCGGCTTCATCGGCAAGCGCTTCGACGGACGGCTCTCGGCCACGCTGGCCGAACCCGAGCTGTTCGCCGACTTCATCGCGGCAGGCGACTCCATTGCAGCGGCCTATGAGAAACGCGAGTTCAGCCGCGCGGTGCGCGAGATCATGGCGCTCGCCGACCGCGCCAATCAGTACATCGACGAGCAGGCGCCCTGGGTGGTGGCTAAGCAGGACGGACGCGAGGCCGAGCTGCAAAACATCTGCTCCATGGGCCTCAACCTGTTCCGGGTGCTGATCGGCTATCTGCGCCCCATCCTGCCCGGCACGGCGGCGGCCTCCGAGTCCTTCCTTCAGATCGAGCCGCTTGACTGGGCGACGCTGGCCACGCCCCTACTCGATCACGACATCGCGCCCTTCAAGCCGCTGATGACGCGCATCGACCCCAAACAGATCGAGGCCATGCTGGAGGCCTCCAGAGAAGACCTGAGCGCCACCGCCGGTGCGCCAGCCGCGAGCGCCACGGCAGCGGACGCGGCCAATCCGCACCTGAGCCGCGATCCCATCGCCGCCACCATCGACTACGAGACCTTCGCCCAGGTCGATCTGCGCGTGGCCCTGATCCGAGAGGCGCGCCTCGTCGAGGGCGCCGACAAGCTGCTGCAACTCACACTCGACCTCGGCGGCGAGACGCGCAACGTCTTCGCCGGCATCCGCTCGGCCTATGACCCCAAGGAACTTGAAGGTCGGCTGACGGTCATGGTTGCCAATCTGGCCCCGCGCAAGATGCGCTTTGGACTCTCCGAGGGCATGGTGCTGGCCGCCGGTCCGGGCGGGCGGGATCTCTTCATCCTCTCGCCCGACAGCGGCGCCGAGCCAGGCATGAAGGTGAAGTAGGCGCCAGGGGATAACCCTAGGGTTCGTCGGTTGTTCGCCTAGGGCGCGCGGCGTATCCTTGCGGCCTTGCGCACGACTGCGGTCGTCGATTGCCCGAGGGATCGCCGCCTCCCGCCCCCGATTGGATCATTCACGCATGACTGAATACGCGCTTATTCTTGTTGGCACGGTGCTGGTCAACAACTTCGTGCTGGTCAAGTTTCTTGGGCTCTGCCCCTTCATGGGCGTGTCGAAGAAGCTGGAGACCGCGCTCGGCATGGGGCTGGCCACCACCTTCGTGCTTACGCTCTCATCCATCACCTCCTGGCTGGTGAACGAGTACCTGCTGGTGCCGCTCGGTATCGAGTATCTGCGCACCATCGCCTTCATCCTGGTGATTGCCGTGGTGGTGCAGTTCACCGAAACCGTAATGCACAAGACCAGCCCGGTGCTCTATCAGGTGCTCGGCATCTTCTTGCCGCTCATCACCACCAACTGCGCCGTGCTCGGCGTGGCCCTGCTTAATCTCCAGTCCGGGCGCGGCCTGATCGAGGCAACGCTTTACGGCTTCGGCGCGGCGGTCGGTTTCTCGCTGGTGCTGACGCTCTTTGCCGCCATGCGCGAGCGCGTGGCCGTCGCCGATGTGCCCGAGCCCTTCCAGGGCAGCGCCATCGCGCTCATCACCGCTGGGCTCATGTCGCTGGCCTTCATGGGCTTTGCCGGACTGGTCGCGAACTAAACGCCACTGAACACCATGCTGACCGCCATTCTCGCCATCGCCCTTCTCTCCGCCGTGTTCGGGCTGCTGCTCGGCTATTCGGCGATCCGTTTTCATGTCGAGGGCGATCCCATCGCCGATCAGATCGACGCGCTCCTGCCGCAAACCCAGTGCGGACAGTGCGGCTATCCAGGCTGCCGGCCCTATGCCGAGGCGCTCGCGCGCGGCGAGGCCGAGATCAACCTCTGCGCGCCGGGTGGCGCGGCCACGGTGCGCGCGCTTGCCGATCTGCTCGGTCGCGAGGCGGTCGCCCCCGATCAGGCCGAAAAGCTGCCCATGGTTGCCCGCATCGACCCCGAGACCTGTATCGGCTGCACCAAGTGTCTCCAGGCCTGCCCGGTCGATGCCATTATCGGCGCGCCCAAGCAGCTCCACGGGGTGCTTGAGGAGGCCTGCACGGGTTGCGAACTCTGCCTGTCGCCCTGCCCCGTATCCTGCATCAGCATGCACCCCATCGAGCACGGCATCGCCGACTGGCGCTGGCCCGCGCCCGATGCGCGACAGGCCGCTTGACGCGAGAAGATGCCCATGCCATCCCTGCCCCTTGCCCTTGCACGCGCCCAGGATGAGCCGCTCTGGACCTTCCACGGCGGTATTCACGTCCCCGATGAAAAGGCGCTCTCCAACGCCGAGCCCATCGAGCCACTGCCGCTGCCGGCGCGGCTTGTCATCCCCTTGCAGCAACACATCGGCGCCCCGGCCCGGCCCCTGGTCGCAGTCGGCGACCGGGTTCTCAAGGGGCAGCTCATCGGCGCCCCCGAGGGCTATGTGAGCGCCCCGGTGCACGCCTCCAGCTCGGGCCGCGTCGCGGCCATCGAGGAGCACCCGGTCGCGCACCCTTCGAACCTGAGCGCGCCTTGCATCATCATCGAGACCGACGGTGAGGACACCTGGGCCAAGCTGCCCGAGCCCCTCACCCACTATGCCCAGCTCGACCCGGCGGAGCTTCGCGAGCGCATCCGCTGGGCCGGCATCGTGGGCATGGGCGGCGCCTCCTTTCCGGCCAGCGTCAAGCTCAGCCCGGGTGCGGACCAGCGCATCCGCACCCTCATTATCAATGGGGCTGAATGCGAGCCCTATATCAGCTGCGATGATCGGCTCATGCGCGAACGCGCCGGGCGCATTCTCGAAGGGGTGCGTATCATGCGCCATCTGCTCGGGGCCGAGCGCGCCATCGTGGGCATCGAGGACAACAAGCCCGAGGCCATCGAGGCAATGCGCCTGGCCCTGGCCGACAGCGACATGGATCCCTGGACGCGCATTCAGGCCATTCCCACACTCTACCCGAGCGGCGGCGAGAAGCAGCTCATCCGCATCCTCACCGGCGCCGAGGTGCCCACGCGCGGCATTCCGGCCCAGATCGGCATTGTCTGTCACAATGTCGGCACCGCCGCCGCCGTGGCCGATGCGGTGCTCGACGGACGCCCGCTCATCGCACGCCTGGTCACGGTCACCGGGCGCGCCATCGCCCATCCGCGCAATCTAGAGGTGCCCATCGGCACCCCCGCCGAGGCGCTCATCAACCATTGCGGGGGCTATCGCGAGCCGCCGCGCAAGCTGCTCTGCGGCGGCCCCATGATGGGCTTCACGCTGGAGCACATCGAAGCGCCCATCACCAAGGCGCTCAACTGTCTGCTCGCGCTCACCCCCGCCGAGACCCCCGATCCGGGCGCAGCGCGCGCCTGCATCCGCTGCGGACGCTGCGCCGATGTCTGTCCGGCCAATCTGCTGCCGCAACAGCTGTACTGGTACAGCCGCTCGCGCGACTTCGACCGGGTGCAGGACTACAACCTCTTCGACTGCATCGAGTGCGGTTGCTGCGCCCAGGTCTGCCCCAGCCATATCCCACTGGTGCAGTACTACCGCTTCGCCAAGCAGACCATCTGGGCGCGCGAACGCGAGAAGCGCCAGTCGGAACTCGCGCGCCAGCGTCATGCCGCCAAGCAGGAGCGCCTGGAGCGCGCCGAGCGCGAACGCCAGGCGCGGCTGCGCCAGAAACAGGCGGCGGTTGCCAAGCCCGCCGCCAATGGCGCCGCCCCTGATGCGGCGGGCGGCGCTGATCCGCGTCAGGCCGCCATCGCCGCCGCCCGCGAACGCGCCGCCGCGCGCAAGCAGGCGCAAGCCACCACGACCGCAACCGCCGAGGAGGCGCCCAAGGAATGAGCATCAGCATCGCGTCCTCACCCCATGTCGCGCGCGTCAACCGGGTTGACCGCGTCATGCTCCAGGTGCTCGCGGGTCTGGCGCCCGGTGTGCTCGCCCTGACCGTCTTCTTCGGCTGGGGCGTGCTCATCAACATCGCCCTGGCGGTGGTCTTCGCCGTGCTCATCGAGACAGCCTTTCTGCTCGCGCGCCGTCGCCCCGTGCTGCCCGCCATTGGCGATCTGAGCGCCGTGGTCACGGCGGTGCTGTTTGCCATCTCGGTGCCGCCCGCCCTGCCCTGGTGGCTGACCCTGCTCGGCATGCTGTTCGCCATTGCGCTGGTCAAGCAGCTCTATGGCGGTTTGGGCTACAACCCCTTCAATCCGGCCATGGCGGCCTATGTCTTCCTGCTGGTGTCCTGGCCTGTGCCCATGACCACCTGGCTGCCGCCCGCCATGCTCGCCGAGCATGCGCTGAGCTTCGGCGAATCACTCCAGCTTATTGTCTCCGGCGCGCTGCCCACCGGACTCGACTGGGACGCCATCAGCGCCGCCACGCCGCTCGATGCGATGCGCACCCAGCTCGACGAGCACCTGAGCATCGAGGTCATTCGGCAAAGCCCGCTCTGGGGTCTGGTTGGCGGACGCGGCTGGGAATGGGTCGGAGTGGCCTTCCTGCTCGGCGGTCTTTACCTGCTGTGGCGGCGCACCATTACCTGGCACATTCCCCTGGCCATGCTCGCCAGCCTGGGCGCGCTCGCCACCCTCTTCTGGGCAATCGACCCACAGAGCCACCCCTCGCCCTTCTTTCATCTGTTCAGTGGCGCGGCCATGCTCGGCGCCTTCTTTATCGCCACTGATCCGGTCACCGCCTCCACCACCCGGCGTGGTCAGCTTATCTATGGGGCCATCATCGGCGCCACGGTCTTTGTCATCCGCACCTGGGGCGGCTATCCCGATGCGGTGGCCTTCGCGGTGCTCTTGATGAACATTGCCGCGCCCACCATTGACTACTACACCCAACCCCGAGCCTTCGGACATTCGAGAGGCCGCACATGAGACTCAAGCCCGTTTTGCTCGCCGCCTTCGTGCTCAGCGCCTTTGCCGTCAGTGGTGTGGCGCTGGTGGCCGTGACCCACGAGACCATGGATCCGCGCATCGCCGAGAACCAGCGCCAAGCCATGCTCCAGAAGTTTGCACTCATCCTGCCAACCGCCCCCGACAACGACCCGCTCGCCGATACCATCGAGGTGAGCGCACCCGAACTGCTCGGCGCCGCGAGCACCCGCGTCTACCCGGTCATCGACGCAGGCGAGACCGTAGCCGTGGTGCTCGAACCCGAGGTGCCGGACGGCTATGCCGGGCCCATCCGTCTGCTGGTGTCGGTGCTGCGCGATGGCCGCATCGGCGGGGTGCGGGTGCTCTCGCATCATGAAACCCCGGGACTGGGCGACAAGATCGAGGAGGCCAAGTCGGACTGGGTTGAGGGCTTCGCCGGCGCCTCGCTCAGCAACCCGCCGCTCGAACAATGGGGCGTGAAGCGCGACGGCGGCCATTTCGATCAGTTCACCGGCGCCACCATCACCCCGCGCGCCGTGGTCAAGGCGGTGAAAAACACCCTCATCTATGTCGAGCGTCAGGGCGACCAGCTCTTTGTCGTCCCAGCCAGCGAGACACCTCCTCTCCAGACACCGACCGCAGCGCACGAGGCGCCGGCGCCCGCTACGGCCAGGGAGACCTCCTGATGGCGACCCCCTCGGACTGGAAGCAACTCTTCGCCGATGGCCTCTGGAACAACAATCAGGCCCTGGTGGCCCTGCTCGGGCTCTGTCCGCTGCTGGCCACCACCACCAGCGCCACCAACGGGCTCGGCATGGGGCTGGCCACCACGGCCGTGCTGGTGCTCTCCAATGTCACCATTTCGCTGATTCGCAATCTGGTGCGCCCCGAGGTGCGTTTGCCGGTCTTCGTGCTGGTCATCGCCTCCTTCGTGACGGCCGTGGAACTGGCGGTGCAGGCCTATTTCTATGAACTCTATCTGGTGCTGGGACTCTTCATCCCGCTCATCGTCACCAACTGCGCCATCATCGGACGCGCCGAGGCCTTCGCCTCCAAGCACGGCGTCAAGCCGGCGCTGCTCGACGGGCTAGCCATGGGCCTGGGCTTTACCCTGGCCCTCATGGTACTTGGCGGACTGCGCGAGTTCGCCGGCCAGGGCACCCTCTTCCATCAGGCGCATCTGCTGCTCGGCGATGCCGCGCGCGGTCTCTCCCTAAGCCTGGGCGAGGACTTTCAGGGCGCGCTCATCGCCATCCTGCCGCCCGGCGCCTTTATCGGGTTGGGCCTGCTCATCGCGCTCAAGAATGTCATCGACAAACGGCTCGCCGCGCGCGCCTCGGCCCAGGGCATCAAGACCAATCGTGAAGTCGAGCAGAGCACAGCCGCCACGGCCTTGTAAGTTCGCCCTTCCCCCCCGGGGCCAGGCTACTCCAGCCCCTTGGCCCCGCAGCGATTGGCACTATATCGTGCTGTTTCAGTAATCCGGGCGCGCCATTGCGCGAGATACGGGCCTATCCGGATCTGCTTAGCGCAGCCGCTCCAGCCGCTCGCGCGCCAGCTGCGCCTCGCGGCTGTTGGGATAGGCGTCAATCAGACGCTCGAAGCTGGTACGGGCCTGCTCCAG
>JAFGTZ010000392.1 GCA_016938795.1 Chromatiaceae bacterium
GACGGCTGCCATCCGGCCAGAACGAGCCAGAATCCAGAGAAGATGCAAAGGCGCCAGAGCAGGCCCGTGAGTTGCGTCTTTGTGAGAGGCTCGCCGCGTTCCATTGATTTGGCCTTCTGCCGTGAACAGCTATCCAGATATTGAGAATATTAGATGATTAACATCTAAAATATCATTTTGAATCAATGCTTAGTCGCGCCCCACTATAGTGCCCACAGCAATTGAAAACAATGGGGGTACGGCTGTGCGCCTCTTCAATGAGATCCGCTTCGACAATCTGCGCGGCGACCTCTTCGGCGGCGTCACAGCCGCCATCATCGCCCTGCCCATGGCGCTCGCCTTCGGCGTGGCCTCCGGAGCCGGACCTGCCGCCGGCCTTTATGGCGCGGTGCTGGTCGGCCTGTTCGCCGCGCTCTTTGGTGGCACGCCCACGCTCATCTCCGAGCCCACGGGGCCCATGACCGTGGTCATGACCGCCATCATCGCCAGCCTCATCGCGGCCAATCCCGAGCAGGGCATGGCCATGGCCTTTACGGTGGTCATGCTGGCCGGGCTTTTTCAGATCCTCTTCGGGGTGCTCAAGCTCGGAAAATACGTCACCCTCATGCCCTATACCGTTATTTCGGGCTTCATGACCGGCATTGGCGTCATTCTCATCATCCTGCAGATCGGGCCTTTCCTGGGCCAGGCCCCGCCGCCGGGCGGGGTGCTCGGCACCCTCGGGGCGCTGCCCGAGCTGATTGCCGGCATCAGCCCCGCCGAGACCGGGCTTGCCGCCTTCACGGTGGCGCTGATCCTGATCTTCCCCAAGCGCTGGCGCCAGCTGGTGCCGCCGCAGTTGCTGGCCCTGGTGTTCGGTACGCTGATCTCGCTCTATGCCCTGGGGCAGTTCGACATTCGCCGCATCGGCGAGATTCCGAGCGGGTTGCCCTCGCTGCAACTGCCGGTGTTTACCCCTGATCAGTGGCGGGTCATGGTGGTCGATGCCCTGGTGCTGGCGGTGCTCGGCAGCATCGACGCCTTGCTCACCTCGGTGATTGCCGAGAGCATGACACGCAAGGAGCACAACTCGGACAAGGAACTGGTGGGGCAGGGCATCGGCAATCTGGCCTCGGGTCTGTTCGGCGGCATTCCCGGCGCGGGCGCCACCATGGGCACCGTGGTCAACATCCAGACCGGGGCGCGCAGCGCGCTCTCGGGCATCGCGCGCGCGCTCATTCTCATGGTGGTGGTGCTCTGGGCGGGCGGTCTGACCGCCCAGATTCCGCTCGCGGTGCTCGCCGGCATCGCGCTCAAGGTGGGACTCGACATCATCGACTGGTCCTTTCTCAAGCGCGCCCATCGGGTCTCGTTCAAGGCTGCCGCCATCATGTATGGCGTCATCGGCCTGACCGTCTTTGTCGATCTCATCACCGCCGTGGCCGTGGGGGTCTTCATCGCGAACGTGCTCACCATCGACCGGCTGTGCAAGCTGCAAAGCCAGTCGGTGCGTGCGGTCAGCGAGCCGGAAGGCGCAGGCGCGCTCAGCCCCGAGGCGCAGACGGTGCTCGAGCGCGCCCATGGGCGCATCCTGCTCTTCAAGCTCGGCGGGCCGCTCATCTTCGGGCTGGCCAAGGCCATTTCGCGTCAGCACGCGGTGCTGGAAGCACACGAGGTGCTGGTGCTCGACTTCAGCGAGGTGCCGGTGCTGGGCGTGTCCTCCTCGCTCGCGCTGGAGAAGCTGGTTGTGGAGGATGTCGCCGCCGCTCGGCAGGTGATTATCGCCGGAGCCGAGGGCGACGTGGCGCACCGGCTCGAACGGCTTGGACTGGGGCGGGTGGTTCCGCCCGAGCACTGGGTCGAGGACCGAGATACCGCCTTGCTGTGTGCTGAGTCCCTGCTCGGCGGTGATGGTTCCGAGCA
>JAFGTZ010000393.1 GCA_016938795.1 Chromatiaceae bacterium
GACGCCAGCGCGGGGTTCTCGCGGCTAAAAGCCGCTTCCACAGGCGAAGACCACCGTGGAAGCGGCTTCCAGCCGCGAGCAGACAGCGATGCACTTGCAAGCCAGCGCGCCAGGCGTAGGGTAGGCACCGCGCACCATTCCGCTAGAGGCGGGAGAAGGCGGGTGGGTGACTTAAGATGGCCGATCGTCGTTGGCGGGTCCGGAGTATTGCTCGGACTCATACCACATGACATTGATGACGCCAAAGGCGAGCGCCAGCAGCACTCCAAGGATCCAGGCGAAATACCACATGGGCGGGATTCTCCAGTCGGGGGGCGCGCCGCGTGGGGCGGCGCGCCCGGTTCAGCTCTCAGTAGGCCAGATGATCCTGCGCCTCGATTTCCTCAACGCTCACCCGACGCCACATCTTGGAGTAGGTCCAGGTGGTGTAGAGGATAATGATGGGCACGAAGATGACCGCCGCCCAGAACATGACCGTCAGGGTCAGATGACTGGAGACGGCATCCCAGGCGATGAGGCTGCTGTTGGGATCCAGGCTTGAGGGCATGATGAAGGGGAACATGGCCGATCCGGCGGTGAGGATGATGCCGGTGAGCGCGAGACTGCTCGCGACCAGCCCCAGCCCCGGGCGATCCTGTTCGGCAAGCCGCATGGTCATCCAGCAGCCGCCCAGCCCGAGCAGCGGAAAGAGCAGCGTCAGGGGATAGGCCGCGTAGTTCGCAAGCCAGGAGCCATCGCGCACCACCTCCTTGGTGAGCGGATTGGGAATGGCGTCCAGCGCCGGCATCGACACCACCTTGTAGGCCTCGATTCCCACGGCCATCCACAGGCCCGCAAGCACGAAGGCGCCCATGGTGGCCAGGGCCGCGTAGCGCACCGTGGCCTTGGCGCGCGAGGCCACGGGATCGGTGGTGCGCGCCTGGAGCCAGATGGCCCCCTGCATCACCAGCATGGCCAGACTGACCACGCCGGCCAGCAGCGCGAAGGGGTTGAGCAGCCCGAAGAAGCTGCCGTGATAGCTCGGGCGCAGCAGCGGGTCGAGCTGGAAGGGCACGCCCTGGATCAGGTTGCCGAAGGCGATGCCGAACACCAGCGCCGGCACCGCGCCGCCGACGAAGAGGCCCCAGTCCCAGGCGTTGCGCCACACCGGGTTGGCAATCTTGCTGCGATAGTCGAAGCCCACCGGTCGGAAGAAGAGCGCGAAGAGCGCCAGCAGCATGGCGAAATAAAAGCCCGAGAAGGCCGTGGCATAGACCAGCGGCCAGGCGGCAAAGATGGCGCCGCCGGCCGTGATGAGCCAC
>JAFGTZ010000394.1 GCA_016938795.1 Chromatiaceae bacterium
CAGTCGCGTCCATCTGCGTCTGGTTGGAACCTTGGGGGAAGGCGAGACGCCACCCATGGTCGAGGCTGTGATTGTGCGCCATCTGCCAAATGGGGTTGCGCTTGCCTTCGATACCTAGAGACGAGGTTGCTCGATGATCGGCATCTCAACAGGCGCCGCGTGCGCGCCCTGATCCGCCGGTTCGAGCGTCTTGGCATAGATGGCGATGAGAAAGCCAAAGAGCGTGGAAAGCCCCACCACCGAGCCGCCCCGGAAATAGGCCTCGGGCAGCATGGTTTGGGCGATCATGGTGAGCATGGCCCCGGCGGCAAGCCCTTCGATGAGGGCCAGGCTTGCGGGTGGCGCGCCCACGAAAAAGAGACTGCCCAACGCTGCCCCCAGGCCGGTGATGAGCATGAGCGCTGTCCACATCCCCAGGATGCGCCCGAAGGAGAGCCCCTGGTGGCGCATTCCCACCGAGCTTGAGAGCGCCTCGGGATAGTTTGAAAGAAACAGCCCGACCAGCAGCGAAAGGCTCACTGGAGACTGGATCATGCTGGCCCCGATCACCAGCGACTCGGGTATGCCATCGAGCGTGATACCGAGAAAGATGGCGAGCGGCGCGCCGGCATTCTCGGCATGGACGTGCGCGGACGCAGCAGCGGACGGAAGCGGCTGGTGGGCGTTGAGCGCACGCAGGGCGGCGCGCCGCCATTGATCGAGCCGTTCGGGCGAGAGTCCGTGCTGTTCGCGTAGATAGGCCTCGGCTTCGCCCTGCATGATGAAGTCCCGCACCCGTTGCGCCAGGCTTGGAGCCGCGCGCAAGAGTTCATCGAGATCGCTGCGGCGCAATTCCCACACCCGGGTCTCCTCGATTGCCACGGCGGTGATGCTGTGGCGCGCCCCGGTGAGCAGGGCGCGGGCGCCGAAGCAGTCATTGGGGCCGAGTCCGGGGCTGGCGCCTGGCGTAGCGCGCGGTTCAATCAGGCTAACCTGACCGTGGTCGATGATGAACAGGCGGCTTGCAGGCTCATCGCGCTGAAAGAAGTGTGCGCCACGTCCATAGCGCTTATAGAGCACGCGATCGAGCAGCAGCTCCTGCTCGTCGAGGGGCAGGCCGCGCAACAGAGGCGCGCGGCGCAAGAGCCCGAGGCGCTCGCGCAGCCTTTCGCTGTTGCGCTGAATGGGCAGGGCGGGCGGCACCTGTCCGCACACCAGCAGCGAGCGCGCCGCCTCGTTGAGCCAGGCCGCCGCTGCGCGCTCGTGCATGCCATGGTGCTCGATGAGGTAGCGCGGCACCGGGTCGCTGCGCAACAGTCGATGGACGCGCTGATTGAACTCGGGCGAATTGCACAGCAGCGCATCGAGTGCGGCCTTGGGCAGGGTCCAGAGCGTGACATCGGTGGCGGCAATGGCGGTGTTGCTGCTCGGTGTGCCGGTAAAAAGCGCGAGCAGACCAAAGGTCTCATGGGGGCCGATACGCTCGCTCGCGCGCCCGGTCTCGCGCCCGGTCTCGCTCGATTCGAGCAGAATCTCGCCCTCGGCGACGATATAAAGCGCCTCGGCGGGATCGCCCGCGTGATGGATGAGGGTGCCTTGCGCCAGTTCCAGGGTGCGCACCGAGGGTGCGAGGGCGCGGTAATCCTCGCGCGCGAGATCGCGCAGCAGTTCGGTTCGGGCAAGCCGTCCGGCAATGCGGCGGATGCGCTGCAACTCGCGCCGGCGCAGATGGTCGAGCGTGGTTGATGTCTTGCGCAGAAAGGCGCCGAAGTTGTTAAGCAGCAGATTCATGGCGACGAACAGCAGGCCGCCGAGCACGGCCCCGAAGGCCAGCGCCTGGAACTGCCCCGAGGC
>JAFGTZ010000395.1 GCA_016938795.1 Chromatiaceae bacterium
ACCGTCATGTATTCGTGATGCTTCTCGCGCGCCTCCTTGAAGGCCCGGTTCAGCGTAAATTCGAGTTCTTTGCTCAGCATCGGACTGTTCCAAGCACGGGGGTTGACGACTCCATCACGAACGACGCACTGGAATAGCGATGGCGCTCAGGCCTCTTCCATGGTGCACATCAGCGGATGCTGATGACTGCGCGCGTGATCGTTCACTTGAGCGACCTTGGTCTCGGCAATGTCCTTGGTGAAGACACCACAGACACCCACACCTCGGGTATGCACATGCAGCATGACCTGGGTCGCCCGCTCGCGGCTCATGCTAAAAAAGCCTTCGAGAATCTGTACGACGAATTCCATGGGGGTGTAATCGTCGTTTAGCAACAGCACCTTGAACATTGGCGGTCGGCGCAGCCGCGGGCGCGCCTCCTCGATGCTCAGGCCGGATTCGCGTTCCTCGCTGGGGATCTGGTTGCTCATGATGTCTGGATTGTGACGACAATGGGACGATGGCGTAAAGAGCCCGCAGGCAGCGGCAACCGTGCCGTCATGCATTTGGCGCCCTTCAACAACCTGGTCTGGATGACCTTTCACCTAGTCTAGCAACTAAGTGATGGCGCGCCAGAGGTTGCTCAAGCGCGCCTGTTCGCGCCGGCGTGCGGAGAGCGGAAGGCGCGCGGACGGCGCCTCCCGGAGCGGCGCTTACATGTGGGCCACAATCGCCTGACCGAACTGCGAGCAGCTCAGCTTGGTGGCGCCATCCATGAGACGGTGCAGATCGTAGGTCACGGTCTTGGCGGCAATGGCGCCCTCGACGCCGGCGATGATGAGATCGGCCGCCTCGGTCCAGCTAAGATGGCGCAGCATCATCTCGGCCGAGAGGATGAGCGAGGCCGGGTTGACCTGATCCTTGCCGGCGTACTTGGGCGCGGTGCCATGGGTGGCCTCGAACATGGCCACCGAATCGGACAGGTTCGCGCCCGGCGCCATGCCGATGCCGCCCACCTGGGCGGCGAGCGCGTCCGAGATGTAGTCGCCATTGAGATTCAGGGTGGCGATGACCGAGTATTCCTTGGGACGCAGCAGGATCTGCTGGAGGAAGGCATCGGCGATGACGTCCTTGATGACAATCTCGCGCCCGGTCTTGGGATTCTTGAAGCTACACCAGGGCCCGCCGTCAAGCTCCACGGCCCCGAACTCGGCCTTGGCCAGGGCATAGCCCCAGTCCTTGAAGGCGCCTTCGGTGAATTTCATGATGTTGCCCTTATGCACCAGGGTCACCGAGTCGCGATCGTTGTCGATGGCGTACTGGATGGCCTTGCGCACCAGGCGCTCGGTGCCCTCGCGCGAGACCGGCTTGATGCCGATGCCTGAGGTCTCGGGGAAGCGGATCTTGGTCACGCCCATCTCGCGCTGCAGAAAGTCGATGAGCTTGCGCGCGCCCTCGCTACCCTGCTGCCACTCGATGCCGGCATAGATGTCCTCCGAGTTCTCGCGAAAGATCACCATGTCGGTGTGCTCGGGCTCCCGGAGCGGGCTCGGGGTGCCGCTGAAGTAACGCACCGGGCGCAGACACACATAGAGATCGAGCTGCTGGCGCAGCGCCACGTTGAGCGAGCGGATGCCGCCGCCCACGGGCGTGGTCAGCGGGCCCTTGATCGAGACCACATAGTCGCGCACCGCCTCCAGGGTCTCATCGGGCAGCCAGACATCCGCGCCATAGGTGCGGGTCGATTTCTCGCCGGCGTAAATCTCCATCCACTGAATGGCGCGTGTGCCGCCATAGGCCCGCTCAACCGCCGCATCCACCACAGCGCGCATCACCGGCGTGATATCCACCCCGATGCCATCGCCCTCGATGAAGGGGATGATGGGCTGATCGGGCACATCAAGCGAATAATCGGCATTGACACGGATCTTCTCGCCCTCGGCGGGAACGCTAATCTTGTCGTAGGCCATGGTGGCGTTTCTCTCGGATTGGGAAAAGAGAACATGCTACCATTGCCGGCTTGCATTGCTCAAAGAACCCTGATTTTCTTGGCTCCCGGTGCGCACCTTGTCCCGCCACCCGCGAGCCGCGCCAACGCCATGCCCGCATCCAACGCATCCGCCCGTCCCGAGCGGCTCATCGTCGGTCTCTCCGGCGGGGTCGATTCCGCCGTTGCCGCCTATCGTCTGCTCGAACAGGGGCATGCGGTCGAGGGGCTCTTCATGAAGAACTGGGAAGAGGACGATGAGCCGGGCTACTGCGCCGCCGCCGAGGATCTGGCCTCGGCCCACGCCGTGGCCGACCGCCTGGGAATCCGGCTGCACACCGTCAACTTTGCCACCGAGTACTGGGATCGGGTCTTCGAGCGGTTTCTGGCCGACTACCGCGCCCTGCGCACGCCCAACCCGGATGTGCTCTGCAATCGCGAGATCAAGTTTGCGGCCTTTCTCGATCATGCGCTCACGCTTGGCGCCGCGGCCATCGCCACCGGCCATTACGCACGCATCCGCCGGGATGCGGCGGGCTGGCATCTGCGCCAGTGCGCCGATGCCGACAAGGATCAGACCTATTTTCTGCACCTGCTCGATCAGCACCAGCTCGCCCACGCCCGCTTCCCGCTCGCCGATCTCACCAAGAGCGAGGTGCGCGCCATCGCCCGCCAGCTCGGACTGCCCAATGCCGAGCGCAAGGACAGCACCGGCATCTGTTTCATCGGCGAGCGGCGCTTTCGCGACTTTCTCGCGCGTTATCTGCCGCGCACGCCCGGCCCCATCGAAACGCCCGAGGGCGAGTGTCTCGGCGAGCATCAGGGGCTCGCCTACTACACCATCGGCCAGCGTCAGGGGCTCGGCATCGGCGGCGTAGCCGGGGGCGCCGAGGCGCCTTGGTTCGTGGCCGCCAAGGACGTGGAGCGCAACCGGCTGGTGGTAGTCCAGGGCGCGCGGCATCCGCTGCTCATGGCCGAACGGCTGGAGACCGCGCCCGCGCACTGGATCAGCGGCGAGACACCGCAGATGCCGCTGCGCTGCCAGGCACGGCTGCGCCATCGCCAGCCCTTGCAGCCCTGCGAGATTCGCCTGCTCGACACAGGCGGCTGCGCGGTGCGCTTCGCGCAGCCCCAGCGCGCCATCACACCGGGGCAGTCGATTGTCTTTTACCAAGATGATGACTGTCTCGGCGGCGCCGTGGTCGAGCGCGCCGAGCCTTCATCCTGACGTCATCCCAGGGAGCCTTCACCCATGCCCTACACCCTTTCCGACCGCGTTCTGGCGCTGGCCGGGCTGCATCAGGCCGTGCACGGCGTGGTGCGCATCGCCCGCACCGGCAGCGCCGATCAAGACGCCATGACGGCCTCTCTGCTCAGTCTGTTTCAGGTCGATGCCGACACGGTCGAGGCCGTCTTTGGCGCGCCCGGCGCGCTTGCCGACGGCATGCGCCAGCTTCTCACCCAGCTGACCGGCACGCCCGAGCGCGATCTTGAAATGACCCGCCACATGGCGCTGCTCATCCGGCTGGAACGCCAGCTCTCCGCCCGCCCCGAGCTGCTTGATCGACTCAGCGAGGGCATCGAAGCGGCACGTCACAAGCGCGAGCACTTCGGGCTTCTGCACCTGAACCTCCTCGCCCATTTCGCCGACCTCTACAGCGACACCATCAGCCCGCTTGGTCCGCGCATCATGGTGCGCGGCGAGCCCCAGCATCTGCGCGACACCGATAACCAGAACCGCATCCGCGCCCTGCTGCTCGCCGGCATCCGCGCCGCGCGTCTCTGGCGTCAGGTGGGCGGCACACGCTGGCAGTTTCTCTTCCAGGGGCGTCAGATCATCGAGGAGGCGCGGCGTTATCTGGCGCGGCATGGATAGCCGTTGTTGCGCGCGTGCGAGAACAGCGCCTCGGTCTGAACACCACGCCGGCAGCACACCCTTCCACACTGAGCGGCCCGCCATTGACTGCGCCAGGCCATCCTGAGCGCGGCCTGAGTGCGACCAGAACCGCTGGCGCACTGTACTAGACCGCCCGCAGCCTCGGATCGAAGGCGTCGCGCACCACGTCGGCGAACAGATTGGCCGCCAGCACCAGGGTGAACATGAAGAGGAAGGCGGCGGTGAGCGACCACCAGACGATGGGATCGCGCGCCAGCTCCAGACGGGCGCTGTTGATCATGTTGCCCCAGGAATTCATGGTCGGATCGACGCCGATGTTCACATAGGAGAGCACCGCCTCGGCGAGCACCAACCCGCTGAAATCCAGCGCCAGGGTGATCAACACGATGTGCATCACATTGGGCAGGATATGGCGAATCATGATGGTGAAGTGCCCCACCCCGAGCGCCTGCGCGGCCTGCACATAGTCGATTTCGCGCAGCTTCAGCGCCTCGCCGCGCAGCAGGCGACAGAGCCCCGTCCAGCTGGTCACGCCCAGAATGAGACAGAGCGCGAGCAGGCGCA
>JAFGTZ010000396.1 GCA_016938795.1 Chromatiaceae bacterium
CGCTGTCGGCTCGCGGCTGGAAGCCGCTTCCACGGGTCTTAGGCCGCTTCCGGCCAGAGGCCGCGAATGGCGGCAATGCCTTGGGCGCCGTGGGCGATGGCGGTTTCCAGATCATCCGGGCCCAGACCGCCGAGCGCATAGACCGGCAGCCGCGCAGGCTCCACCCAGTCGGCAAAGCGCGACCAGCCTAGCGGCTCGGCTTCGGGATGGGTGGCGGTGGGGAGCACCGGCGAGAGGAGCGCGTAATCGAGCCCGAGATCGGCCACGCGCGCCAGCTCCGCCGGACTGTGGCAGGAGGCGCCGACCAGTTCGCCGGGTTCGCCTGGGCGGCTGTCGAGGGCGCTCAAGGTCTGCGATGACAGATGCAGTCCGTGACGCGGCACGCCCGCCAGCCGCTCGGGTGCGCGGTTGAGCACAAGTCGCGCCCCGCGCTGCTCGCAGAGCGCCCAGGCACACGCCGCGAGCGCGCCATAGGCGTCATCCGCCAGTTCGTGCGCGCGCAACTGCACCAGTCGCACACCGGCATCGAGCGCGCGGCTCAAGCGGGCCAGAAAGCGCTCGGGGTCGCGCGGATCGGGACCGGTGACGAGCAACCGCTCGGGCAGACGCAGGGCGCTGATGATGGGCCAATCAGCGGCGGGAAAACGCGCCGGGTCCATGGCCTCGGGCCGCAGCCACTCAAGCGGCTGGCCCTCGCAGCCGCGCGGCGAGCCGGCGTAGTCGAGCAGACGATGCACATCGAGCAGGATATGGCAATCGCCGTAGTCGTGATGGATGCGAATGAGCGGACGGCTCGCGCGCACCTCGATGCCCAGCTCCTCGCGCAGCTCGCGCGCAAGCCCCTGCTCGGGCAACTCGCCCGCCTCCAGCTTGCCGCCCGGAAATTCCCACAAGCCGCCCTGATGCACATGCTCCGGGCGTCGAGTGACCAGGATGCGCCCCTGCCGGTCGGCGATGGCGCCGGCCATGACGTGAATGATGCTCACCTCATTCCCCAGTTATAACCATCGCACATCGGCTTTTCGGTTTTCCTCATGCGCTCCGGGCTGGGTGATGGCCACGGGGGCCGCCGTGAATCCATCCCTGGAGGCTTGGCAGCGGCATCCCTGCCGCTGACACCCCCGCGTCCATCCCCCAGCCCTCAGCGAAAAATTCATGTGTGATCGGTATACATCCACCTCGACACAGCGCTCAGCTCCGATACTCGGCATTGATGCGCACATAGTCGTAGGAAAAATCGCAGGTCAACACCTCGGTCTCGACCTCGCCCCGGGCGAGCGCCACGCGGATGAGGATCTCGGGTTCGGCCATGACGGCGGCGCCGGCCTGTTCGGTGTAATCCGGCGCGCGCGCGCCTGACTCGACGATGCACACCTCTCCCAGCCAGATCGCGACATCCTCGATAACCAGATCATCGACCCCAGCCCGCCCCACGGCGGCCAGAATACGGCCCCAGTTGGGGTCGGAGGCAAAGAGCGCGGTCTTCACCAGCGGCGAATGGGCGATGCTGTAGGCCACGCGCCGCGCCTCGGCGCGATCACGCGCCTGCTCGACACGCACCCGCACCAGCTTGGTCGCGCCCTCGCCGTCGCGCACGATGGCCGTGGCCAGCTCGACACAGAGCGACTCGACCGCCGCCTGTAGAGCGGCATGGTCGGCGCTGCCGGCCTCGACGATGGGCGCGTTGCCAAGCGCGCCGGTCGCGGCCAGCACGCAGGCGTCGTTGGTGGAGGTGTCGCCGTCGATGGTGATGGCATTGAAGGAGCGCTCGACCGCCGCCCCGAGACAGCCGTGCAGCAGCTCGGGCGCCACGGCCGCGTCGGTGACCAGAAAGGCCAGCATGGTGGCCATGTCGGGACAGATCATGCCGGCGCCCTTGGCGATACCGGTGAGGGTCGCCTGACGCCCGTCGATTTCAAAGGTGCGCGAGCAGAGCTTGGGCACCGTGTCGGTGGTCATGATGGCGCGCGCGGCGGCCGGCCAGGCGTTGGCATCGAACCGCTGGAGCAAGGCCGGCATGGCGGCCTTGAACCGATCGACCGGCAGCGGCTCGCCGATGACGCCGGTCGAGAAGGGCAAGACCTCCTCGGGCGCGCAGCCCGCCACCTCGGCGAGCGCGGCGCAGCAGGCGCGTGCGTCATCGAGCCCGCGCGCGCCGGTGCCGGCGTTGGCATTGCCCGAGTTGATGAGCAGATAGCGCGGCGCGCGCGCGGCGAGATGATGGCGCGCGAGCGTGACCGGCGCGGCGCAGAAGGCATTGCGGGTAAAAACGGCGGCGCACTGGCTGCCGGGGGCCAGTTC
>JAFGTZ010000397.1 GCA_016938795.1 Chromatiaceae bacterium
GATGGTGTAGCTGGCGGCGGGCCTCGCGCTCAAAGGCGGGCCGAGTTGGTCAGTCGCGCTGCGCGGCAGGCAGGCTGACCATGACATCATCGCAGACGGGCGCGAGCGTTTCCAGCGTCATGTAACGGCCTCGCTGGACAGTCCATTCCTCGGTCTGCTCCATCAGGATCGCGCCCACCAATCTCCGGATCGAGGCCTCGTTGGGGAAGATCCCGACGACATCGGTCCGCCGCTTGATTTCGCCGTTCAGACGCTCGATCGGATTCGTGCTGTGCAATTTCGCGCGGTGCTGGGCGGGGAAGGTCATGTAGGCCAGCACGTCCTCCTCGGCTGTATCCATGAGCGTGGCCAGCTTGGGCAGCTTGGGGCGCATCTGGTCGGCTACGAGCCGCCACTGGGTCTTGGCCGCAGCGTGGTCCGGCTGGGCAAAGGCCGTGGCGATGAAGGCCGAGACCACCCTGCGGCTGTTCTTGCCGGCATGGGCCAGGGCATTGCGCTGGAAATGCACCCGGCAGCGCTGCCAGGTGGTGGACAGCACCCGCGCCGTGGCCGCCTTGATGCCCTCATGCGCATCGCTGATCACCAGCTTCACGCCCGAGAGGCCGCGGCGGACGAGATCGCGCAGAAACTCGGTCCAGAACGGCTCCGCCTCGGAAGCGCCGATCGCCATGCCCAGCACTTCGCGGCGGCCATCAGTGTTCACGCCCACCGCGATCGTCACGGCGACAGACACGATCCGGCCACCTTGGCGCACCTTGAGATACGTCGCGTCGATCCACAGATAGGGCCATTCGCCTTCGATCGGGCGGGTGAGGAAAGCATCGACCCGCTCGTCGATTTCTTCGCAGAGCCGGCTGACCTGGCTCTTCGAGATGCCGGTGCCGCCCATGGCCTGCACGAGGTCATCCATCGACCGCGTCGACACGCCATGAACATAGGCTTCCTGGATGACAGCCGTCAGCGCCTTCTCCACCGAGCGCCGCGGCTCGAGAAAGGACGGGAAGTAAGAGCCGGTGCGCAGGCGCGGGATGCGCAGCTCGACACTGCCGGCCCGGGTCTGCCAGTCGCGATCGCGGTAGCCGTTACGCTGCGCCAGCCGCTCGGGGTTCTTCTCGCCGTAGTCGGCGCCAGTCTTGGCGCCGACCTCCAGCTCCATCAGACGCTCGGCGGCGAAGCCGATCATCTCACGCAGCAGATCGGCATCTCCGCTCTTCTCCACCAGCGCGCGGAGGTCCATCATAGGTTTGGTCATCGGGTCTGTCCCTCGGTTCAGGTTGGTTGTCGCAACCCGACCCTACCGAGAAACCCGATGGCCACCGACTCCTACACCATCAAACGGGACATCACC
>JAFGTZ010000398.1 GCA_016938795.1 Chromatiaceae bacterium
GCCTAAGCCGCGCGGCGTTCGATTTCCGAGGTGGCGGTTTGGCCGGCGCGCTCCTCAATGACGTGCGTATAGAGGCCCAGCATCCGCTCGGCCAGGGCGGGAGCCGACCAAGATTGCGCGTGGGCAACCGCTCCGCGCGCGAGTCGCGCCTGTAGGCCTGGGTCGCTGAGCAGGCGCACAACCTTGTCGGTAAAATCGTCCTCATTATCCTCGGCGATGAGCGCGCCTTCGCTCCCCGCGAGCACCTCCCGGGTACCCATGACCGCCGTTGAAACCACGGGAATGCCAAGCGCCATGGCCTCCAGCAGCACCAGACCCTGGGTTTCAGTGCGCGAGGCGAAGACAAAGGCGTTGCCGGCGCGATAGCAGTCTTCGAGGGTGCCATCGCGATTGAGATAGCCCGTAAAGAGGGTATTCTCGGCCAGCCCCAGGGCGCGCGCCTGTGCCACAAGCTGGGAACGGGCCGGCCCCTCGCCCACGATGACCAGCAGCACCTCGGGAATCCGTTGCTTTACGCGCGCGAGCACCCGCAACACGAAGTCGATGTTTTTCTCGAAGGCCAGCCGGCTGACATGCACCAGCACCGGACGCTCGGGCGCGATGCCGTGCTTGAGGCGAAAACGCTGGCCATCGCCTTGACTGAACTGCTCAAGTTCGATGCCGGTGGGAATGACCCGCGCAGGCGTGGTCACGCCATAGCCTTCGAGGACATCGAGCATGGCGTGAGAGGGCACCGCGAGGGCATCAACCGCATTACACTGCGCAACCGAAAAATAGCGCGCGGCGCCGCGCAGCCAGCTCGATGGGACGAGCGGCACGTAGTGATGGAAATACTGTTCGAAGAAGGTGTGATAGCTCTCCACCACCGGCACCCTAAGCCGTCGAGCGAGGCCCAGCCCCAGGTAATGGGCGAAGAAGGGCGTCTGGATGTGGATGATGTCAAAGTCGCCATCGCGCAGCGCCTGGTGGTGGCGGCGCACCTGGCGGGGGCGCAGCATGCGGTCCTCGGGGTCGATAGGAAGATAGCGCGAGGGGATGCGCAGGATGTCGAATGATTCAGCGTCGCTCGCCGCCCCCTGATATTCGGGCGCGATCAGGGTCACGGCATGCCCTTTATCGACGAACTCCCGCGCGAAGGTCTGGATCGACGTCGAGACGCCGGTCACGCGGGGAAAATAGACATCCGAGATCATCAGCACGCGCATGGCGGTTTTGTTGGAATCCGGCAAAAATACAAATGATAACCCTAGACCTCGGATGTCCGCACCCTGTTAGCGGCGCGCCGCTCCGCCTCTGCGCCATGCGGCTGGGCGAGCAGCCGGTACCTTGCTGGTGTGCTGGCGGCGGTGTTCAGCGCGCGCCTGTCATCGAATTGTCATGTTTCCTTCATGGAACGGGCATAGGCTACAACCAGAATATCGCCTTGCCATTCAACGCCCATCAGGGAGTCTTACGCATATGAAGAAAACCCTCGTCGCCGCCGCCGTCACCTTGGCTGCAGCCTCTCTCTCGACCCAGGCCATGGCCCGCGACAACATCTACATCGTCGGCTCCTCCACGGTCTTCCCCTTCTCGACCGCAGTGGCCGAGACCTTCGGCCGCAACACCGAATTCTCGACCCCCAAGGTTGAGTCGACCGGTTCGGGCGGCGGCATGAAGCTCTTCTGCGCGGGCGTGGGCGTCGATCATCCCGACATGACCAACGCCTCGCGTCGCATGAAGGGTTCCGAGTTCGATATGTGCCAGGACAATGGCATCAAGGACATCACCGAGGTCATGATTGGTTATGACGGCATCGCCATCGCCAACGCCAAGGGTGCGCCCCAGCTCAACCTGACAACGCGTGACCTCTTCCTGGCGCTGGCCAAAGATGTGCCGGACGAGAACGGCAACCTCATCCCCAACCCCTACAAGACCTGGCAGGACGTCAACCCTGATCTGCCCGATGTCGCCATCGAGGTGCTGGGTCCGCCCCCGACCTCCGGTACCCGTGACGCCTTCGCCGAGCTGGCAATGGAAGGCGGCTGCAAGACCTTCGACTTCATCGCCGACATGAAGGCGCAGGACAAGAAGAAGTACAAGGCTGTCTGTCACGGCATCCGTGAAGACGGCGCTTACATCGAGGCCGGCGAGAACGACAACCTCATCGTGCAGAAGCTGGTGGCCAACCCCAATGCCCTGGGTATCTTCGGCTTCAGCTTCCTCGATCAGAACATCGATCAGGTGCAGGGTTCCAAGGTGGGCGGCGTCGAGCCGACCTTCGATGCCATCGCCGATGGTTCCTATCCCATCTCGCGTTCGCTCTACTTCTACGTGAAGAACGCGCACGTGGGCACCATCCCCGGTATGCAGGAATTCGTGGCCGAGTTCACCAGCGAGCAGGCCTGGGGTCCGGATGGTTATCTGGTCGACAAGGGTCTGATCCCGCTGCCTGACGATCTGCGTGCTAGCGTCGGCGCTGCCGCCAACGCCCTGGAGCCCATGTCCAAGCCCTAAGGCGAGGACGTGCAAGGCCAAGGATGGCCGCGTCCGTGCGTCAGTGATGCCGGCGCGCATTGCTGGCTTGTATTCCTAAGCCTGCGCAGGATTCCCATGCAAGACTGGATTCTCACACTCGTATTGCTCGCGGCCATGACCATGGCCTATCAGGTCGGGCGCAGGCGCGCCATCGCTGGCGCCGGCGGCGCCGCCAATATTCACAGCCTCCATTCGCTCCCCGGCTATTATGGCTTCTATGCCGCGCTCTGGGCGGGCCTGCCGGCCTTTCTGCTGTTTGCGGCCTGGGTCGGTCTTCAGGATCAGATCGTGCTCATGCTGCTTAAGTCGCAGCTACCGCCCGCCATGCTCGACGGTCTGTCCGACGGTCGGATCGGTCTGCTCATCAACGACATCAAGAATCTGGCGTCGGGCAACATCGTTTCGAGCGATATCACCCCGCAATTGCAGGCCGCAGCCGATCAATACAATCGCATGAGCCGCCTTGGAACCTGGTCGATGTGGGTGGCCGTTCTGACATTCGCTCTCGGCGGGATGTGGTATGCCTGGTCCCGAACCAAGCCCAGCATGAAGGCGCGCAACCGGGTTGAGTCCATTGTCATGACCATCATGGTGATCTTCTCCTCGATCGCCATCCTCACGACCCTCGGCATTGTGCTCTCGGTGCTGTTCGA
>JAFGTZ010000056.1 GCA_016938795.1 Chromatiaceae bacterium
GCCACTGGGTTCGCCACCACCGTTCGGCGAGAGACAGTTCCAGTAGAAGCTATGGTTCCAGACCTGGGCGGCGTTGTTGAAGATGCCGCCCGAGGCGCGCTGGATGATGTCCGCAAGCGGCAGCTCGGCGAATTCGGTGCCTTCAATCAATTTGTTGAGATTGTTCACATAGGTCTGGTGATGTTTGCCGTAGTGATAGTCGATGGTCTCGGCCGAGATCACCGGCTCAAGGGCGTCGCGTGCGAAGGGCAGGGCGGGAAGTTCGTGCGTCATGGCTGGTCCTCCAGGGTTGGGAGCGGGATGGATGGCTGAACACAGGCTTGTCAAGATCGCGCGGCGCGACCCTCTGCGCCCGAGTTGTGGTCAGGCGGCGGGCTTTGCAACCGGGGGCTGCTCATGTGACCATCGGCGCGACCTTGTTTGAGCCAGTGTGAGAGGAGCCCGGTGATGTGCGGCATCTGCGGTGAACTAGGATTCAACGGCGCCCCAGGCGATCTGGGGGCCATCGCGCGCATGATGAAACGTCTGGAGCCGCGCGGTCCGGATCATGGGGGCAGTTACAGCGACGGCGCCCTGGCGCTGGGGCATCGTCGTCTCTCGATCATCGATCTCTCGCTGCGCTCGAATCAGCCCTTGGTCGATGCCGAGCTTGGGCTCGCGCTGGTGTTCAACGGCACCATCTACAACTACCGCGCCTTGCGCCGCGAGCTGAGCGCGCGCGGCTATCGCTTTTTCAGCGAGGGCGACAGCGAGGTCATCCTCAAGGCCTGGCACGCCTGGGGCCCCGAGGCGCTGGAGCGTCTGCACGGTATGTTCGCCTTTGCCCTCTGGGATGCCAATGCGCGTGTGCTCTTTCTCGCGCGTGATCGCTTTGGCATCAAGCCGCTGTATTTTTCCGAGCAACAGGGGCGTCTGCGTTTTGCCTCCAGTCTCCAGGCGCTGCTTGCCGCCGGGGACGTGGACTGCGCCATCGACCCCGTGGCCCTGCATCATCTCTTCACCCTGCATGCCGTGGTGCCGGCGCCGCGCACCATTGTGCGCGGCGTGCGCAAGCTTGCCCCCGGCCACTGGCTGCGCATCGAGGAGAACGGCGCGCGGCGTGAAGGCTGCTACTGGCGGCTTGCGGCAACCCGCCCGCACCCGCCTCGCAGCGAGGGCGAATGGCTGGAGGCCATTCACGCCAGTCTGCGCGAGGCGGTGCGGGTGCGCGCCGAGGTGGCCGATGTGCCGGTCGGGGTGCTGCTCTCGGGCGGGCTCGATTCGAGTCTGTTGGTGGCGCTGCTCGCCGAGGCTGGGGTGAGCGATCTGCGCACCTTCTCGGTGGGCTTCGAGGATACGCCCGAGGAGGCGGGCAGCGAGTTCGCGTATTCGGATCAGGTGGTAGCGCACTATGGCACCCGTCACCGGCGTCTTCATGTCTCTAACGATCAGGTGCTTGCGCGTTTGCCCGAGGCGGTCGATGCCATGGCCGAACCCATGTTCGCGCAGGATGCGGTGGCCTTTTATCTGCTGGCCGAACAGGTCTCGCGCGAGGTCAAGGTGGTGCAGTCGGGGCAGGGCGCCGATGAGGTGTTCGGCGGCTATTTCTGGTATCCACGCATGCAGGCCGAGACCGGGGGTTCACCCCTGGAGCGCTTCAGCAAGCACTATTTTGATCGCGATCACGCCGAATATATGCGTCTGGTAGGTGCGGGTTGGGGTGGTGAGGACCACAGCTCGGCCTATATCGGCGCGCGTCTCGACGAGCCCGAGGCCGATGAATTTCTCGATGCGGTGCTGCGCCTGGATGTCACCACCCTCATCGTCGATGATCCGGTCAAGCGCGTCGATAACATGACCATGGCCTGGGGGCTGGAGGCGCGGGTGCCCTTTCTCGATCACCACCTGGTCGAGCTGGCTGCGCGCTGCCCGCCCGAGCTGAAGCTACGCGAAGGCGGCAAGTATCCGCTCAAGGCTCTGGCGCGCGGATTGCTGCCCGATGCCGTCATCGACCGACCTAAGGGTTACTTTCCCATGCCCGCGCTCAAATATGTGCGCGGCCCCTTTCTCGACTTCATGCGCGATCTGCTCGACTCGCGCGCCTGTCGCGAGCGTGGGCTTTACCGGCGCGACTATGTCGAGCAGCTTCTGGCCGCGCCTGACATGCACCACACCCGCATCCGTGGCAACAAGCTCTGGCATCTGGCCGCGCTGGAGCTTTGGTTGCAGCGCCATCTCGACGGCTCGGGGCAGGCTTGAAAATTGTCAATTCAGTCGCGACTGTGCATGGTTGAGGCTTTTAGTCTGACTTTATCTGCATTCACCGCGAGGTCACAGTCATCATGGATGCACTTGAGCGTATCCGCGAACAGGTCGAAAACAATGCCGTGGTCATTTACATGAAGGGCACGCCGCAATTTCCGCAATGCGGCTTTTCCATGCGCGCGGCCAAGGCGCTGCAAGAGTGCGATCAGCCCTTTGCCTATGTGAATGTCCTTCAGGATCCGGATATCTACGAAAATCTACCGCGCTATGCCGACTGGCCGACCTTTCCCCAGGTCTACATCGAGGGGGAGCTAATTGGCGGCTGCGACATTACCTTGGAGCTGCATGCCAGCGGCGAACTCAAGCGTCTGATGGAGCAAGCCCATGCCAGAAACGGCGCCGCAGCCTGAGGCTGGACTCAGCTCCTGCGCTGGCGCGGATCGCGCGTCCAGAAGTGGACCGGGTCGAGTGCGTGCCAGCGGTTGACGATGGTGCAGAAGAGGCGCGCGGTCTGTTCGGCATCGTAGATGGCTGAATGCGCCTCGCTGTTGTTCCAGTCGAGTCCGGCGGCGCGCGAGGCATTGGCCAGCACCGTCTGGCCGAACACGAGGCCGCTGAGGCTCACGGTGTCGAAGACGCTGAAGTCATGAAAGGGGTTGCGTTTGTAGTTGGTGCGCTCAACCGCAGCCTTGATGAAGCCGAGGTCGAAGTGGGCATTGTGTCCAACCAAAATGGCGCGGGTGCAGCCGGTGGTTTTCACCGCCTTGCGGATGGGGCCGAGGATATGATCGAGCGCCTCATGCTCGGGCAGTGCATCGCGCAGCGGGTGGTGGGGATCGATGCGATTGAAGGCCAGCGCCCGAGGGTCGATCTCGGCATCCATGAAGGGCAGCACATGACAGGCCAGGGCGGGCGCAGGTTCCAGCAGCCCTTCGGGTGTCATGCGGATGATGACGGCAGCGATTTCGAGCAGGGCATGGCGCTGGGCGTCAAAGCCGGCGGTCTCGACATCGATGACTACAGGCAGGAAGCCGCGAAAGCGTTGCGCGATGCCTTGGGATGACTGTTCTTCTTCGTTCATCGTCACAGCATAAGTGCTGCGCCTGGGAATGCCAATGTGAATTAAACGCCACGCATCCCCGTGCCTTGGCGCTCGTGCGCTGAGGGTGTTTTCGGTCTCTCTGCCGCAGATCAGGCGGCTGTGTTAGGATCGCGCCATCATCTTCGATGGCAGTGATGCCGAGGTCTCAAGGGTAGTCGCAATGGGCAGGTACCGGGTGATATGGACAGCGATATTGGGGCTTGCCCTGCTTTCTGGGTGCGCCTCGGGCGTGTCGCGCGACAGCGATCCGCGCGATCCGCTTGAACCCTATAACCGCGCCGTCTATCGCTTCAATTCGGATTTTGACAAGGCCTTCATGCAACCGCTCGCGCGCGCCTACCGCACGGTGACGCCCGAGCCCGTTGATCGGGGTGTCACCAACTTTTTCGCAAATATCGCGGATGTCAGCTCCGCCATCAACAACGTGCTTCAGTTCAAGATGTCGCGTGCCGGCAGCGATGTCGGGCGAGTCGTCATTAACTCCACGGTGGGCGTGCTCGGTATTTTCGACGTGGCCACCAATATGGGATTGCCCAGCTACAAGGAAGACTTTGGGCAGACACTCGGCTATTGGGGTGTCGAGCCGGGCGCCTATTTCATGCTGCCGTTGCTCGGTCCGAGCAGTATGCGCGACACCCTGGGATTCGCAGGCGACATGCTCGCCGACCCCCTGGTGAGCGTGCGTGAGCACGAGGTCTATTGGGGCGCCATTGTCCTGCGTACCATCGACGGACGCGCGGACCTGCTGAGCGCAGGCGAGATTCTCGATGAGGCTGCGCTCGATCCCTACAGCTTCCTGCGCGATGCCTATCTCCAGCGGCGCCAATCGCTGGTGCATGATGGCGACCCGCCCATCGAGTCCGATTTCTGGGATGAGATGGATTTTGACGACGGCCCCGAAGGCGCGCGCTGAGCGCGACAACACGTCGTTCAGTCGCGCCGCCTGAGTGCGACCGCTCAGTCGTTGCCGCTTTCCACCAGGCGCCAGCCGAGGCGCTCGCCCGCCCCGAGCGGTACCAGGCGTTCCTCGCCAAAAGAATAATCGGGCGGCACCTCCCAGCTTTCTCGGCATAGACGCACCCAGCCCGGGTTGCGTGGCAGTCCGTAAAAATCGGGTCCGTGCAGGCTCGCGAATCCCTCCAGTCGGTCCAGCGCGTTCGCTGCCTCGAAGATCTCAGCGTAGAACTCCAGCGCGGCATGGGCGCTGTAGGCGCCGGCGCAGCCGCAGGCGCTTTCCTTGGCCGAGCGCGCATGCGGCGCGCTGTCGGTGCCGAGAAAAAAGCGCGGATGTCCGCTTACCGCCGCTTCCAGCACGGCCTGTCGGTGACTCTCGCGCTTGAGCACCGGCAGGCAATAGCGATGTGGACGCAGCCCCCCGACGAGCAGGTCATTGCGGTTATAGCGCAGATGATGCGGTGTGATGGTGGCGGCTAGATGCTCCGAACCCTCACGCACGAAGGCCACGGCCTCGGCGGTGCTGGCATGTTCGAGCACCAGGCGCAGCTCGGGAAAATCGGCCACCAAGGCGCTCAGACGGGTTTCGATGAAACGCGCCTCGCGATCAAAGATGTCCACCTCGGGATCTGTCACCTCGCCATGCACCAGGAGCGGCAAACCATGACGCTGCATGGCCTCCAGGGCTCCGTGAATACGGCGAAGGTCGGTCACACCGTTCGCCGAGTTGGTGGTGGCCCCGGCGGGGTAGAGCTTGCAGGCGACGATGGCGCCGCTGTCGTGGGCGGCAGCGATGTCGGCGGCGCGCGTTTCGTCGGTCAGATAGAGCGTCATCAGCGGCTGGAAGTCACTTCCCTCGGGCAGGGCGGCGAGAATGCGTGCGCGGTAGGCGAGCGCCTGCTCGGTGGTGGTCACCGGGGGATTGAGATTCGGCATGATGATGGCGCGTGCGAACTGACGCGCCGAGTGCGCGACCACGTCGGCCATGGCGGCGCCGTCGCGCAGATGCAGATGCCAGTCGTCTGGACGACGGATGCGAAGTTCCCGAGCTTGGTTCATGAGCGTGGTGCAGTCCTGATGGAGGCTGGAGAAGGCATGCCTTGTCTTGATCGACAAGGCGCTCTGGCGTGCATCATATACCGACCGCGCTGGAGCGGTTGAGAGATGGGTGCGGTGGGCGGGATCCATGCGGATCCCGCCTCAGGGCTCGTCAGGAGTCGGCGGGCGCCGTTGGGGCGGAGGCGGAGGATTCGGATTTGGGCGGGGGTGTCTGCGCCGGAGTGGTGGCCTGACTTTGCGCCTTTTTCTGGACGCGGCAGTGCCCGGACACCTCAATGCCATCCTTGCGGGTATAGCCGTTGATCCAGCGGCAGTCTTCGCGCGCGCCGCACACATCCTGCTCAAGGCCCTTGCAGGGCGATTCGGCAAGGGCTGAGCTGACAGCGGCCAGTGTCAGCAAGCAGCCAAGGGCGATAGATCGAAAACCGGGAATGCCAACCTTCATGTCGAGGCTCCTTTCAGTGAGGGGGCTGGAGACGCCACAAGTCTTCGTGGCGTGTAAAATTTAACACCCCATGTCTTGTTGTCAACCAATCGTGTTGATGTTCCGGTTACCGAAAAGCCGGCGCGGGCCGTTCAGGTTTTGTGTCTCAGGCCGTTAATCGGGATAGGTCATCCTGGTTTGAGCGGGCTCCTTGCGTTGGTGGCGGCGCTCGCGACTTGAATGCGGAGGTATCAGCATGGAGATTCCCACTTCAACCACAGGTCTGGCGACACTTGCCAGCACCATGTCTCAAGGTCAGGTCGAGGCGGAGGTGAATGTCGCCGTGCTGAAAAAGGCGATCGATCTTCAGAAGGAATCGGTGGGGCAGCTTTTGCAGGCCCTGCCGACGCCGGCTCAGTCGCTTCCCGATGGAGTGGGGACGCGGCTCAATGTGACCGCCTAAGCCGGGCGAGTTCCAGATACGCTTGATGTAGCTGCTCGATCCGGGGCGCGAGCGCCTCGGGCGGGCCGCTGTTGTCGAGGAGATCCTGTGCGCGCGCGCAGCGTTCAACGCGCCCGATCTGGGCAGCCATGATGCGCTCGATCTGGTCGCGAGAAAGCCCGCTGCGTTGTGCCACGCGCGCAATCTGTTCCGACTCAGGCAGGTCAACCACCAGCACCCGATCAGCAAGATGCTCCATGCCGGCCTCGAAGAGCAACGGCACGACCAACATGGCGTAGGGTGTGTTGAGCCGGGCGAGCGCCTCGCGCATGGCGGACTCGATGCGCGGATGCAGCAGCGCCTCCAGGCGCGCGCGCTCGCTGGGGTCGCGAAAGACGCGCTCGCGTAGCGCGGTACGATCAAGTGTTCCCGAGGCGTCGATCAGCTCGCGTCCGAAGAGATGGGCGATGTCATCCAACAGCGGGCTGCCAGGGGCGGTGAGTGCGTGCGACACCAGGTCGGCATCGACCACCCCGGCACCACGCGCAGCAAAATGCTCGGCCACGGTGCTCTTGCCGCTGCCAATTCCCCCCGTCAGCGCCACAACCAGCATGCAGCCGCCTCAGCCCAGACCGCTGAAACGCAGATAGGCGGCATTGATCTCGGCGCCCCACACCAGACTGAGCCAGCCGGCGGCGGCCAGAAAGGGCCCGAAGGGCAGGGGGTCGCCGCGCTTGTGGATGCCCGTGGCGATGAGCGTCAGGCCCAACACCGCGCCGGTGAAGGCCGAGAGCAGCACGATTTGCGGCAGCGCCTGCCAGCCAAGCCAGGCGCCGAGCAGCGCGAGCAGCTTGAAGTCGCCATAGCC
>JAFGTZ010000057.1 GCA_016938795.1 Chromatiaceae bacterium
GGGGCCGAGGGCATCGCGCTCAAATGGCCCAACGACGTCTTGTGGCGGCAGCGCAAGCTTGCCGGGCTGCTGCTGGAGGTGGCGGGCGAGTCGCAGGGACCGAGCCATCTTGTTGTTGGTCTGGGGCTGAATCTCGATATGGCCCAAGCGCAGGGCAAAACCATCGACCAACCCTGGTGTGCCCTGGCCGAGACCGGCGCTCGCACCGGACGCAATGCGTTGGCGGCGCATCTCATCGCGGCGCTTGGCGAGGCGCTGGAGGATTACGGGTGTCGCGGTCTGGAGCCCTTTGTCGAGCGCTGGTCGCGTTTCGACGCGCTGCGCGGCGAGCCGGTGCGTCTGGTGCTGGGTGATCGCCGCATCGAGGGTGTACATGCCGGCATCGCGCCCGATGGCGCCTTGCTGCTCGACACCGCCGAGGGGCGGCGCGCCTTTCAGGCCGGCGAGGTCAGTCTGCGCTCCTTGGAAGAGAGAGAAAAAGCCCCTCTTTTTTACTGACGAGAGGGGGATTTGGCCTGGATTGGGTCAACCGAATACTGTCTGACAGGGCGGCCTTCATGATGCTTCTGCTCGATATCGGCAATACCAATTTACGCTGGACCCTGGCCGAGGAGGGCGCGCTTGGCGAGGTGCGCGTGCTGCGCCACGGGGGCGCCATGCCGCTCGATTTGCTCGCCGAGTGGGAGTCGCTGGAGGCGCCCGATCGGGTGGTGGCGAGCAACGTGGCAGGTGAGGCCATGGCGATGGCGCTCGCACGCGTCACCCGCGCCTGCTGGGGGCTGACGCCAACCTTCGTCGCCACCCAGGCCGAGTGGCGCGGTCTGCGCGTCGCCTATGCCGAGCCGGCGCGCTTTGGGGTGGATCGCTGGCTTGCGCTCATCGCCGCCCATGCCGAGAGCCGGCGCGCCACGCTTATTCTGGATGCCGGCAGCGCGGCCACCTTCGACCTGCTGCTTGGCGATGGACGCCATCTCGGCGGACTCATTCTGCCGGGCGTCGAGATGATGCGCGCCAGCCTGCTGAGGGGAACCCAGATTCCGCGCATCGAGTACGAACCAACTGACGTCGTCTGGGCCAGGGATACCGCCACGGCAGTGGCGGCGGGCAGTCTGAGCGCCATCGCGTCGCTGGCCAGCCGGCTGTATGACCGCTTGGCCGTCGAGGTCGGTGAGCCGCCCCGTTTCATCCTCACCGGCGGCGATGCCGAGCGTCTGCACCCCTATCTGGATCGTCCCAGCGAGTGCATTCCCGATCTGGTGTTGAAAGGGCTCCTCGCGTATGTTTCAGCGGCGGACCACGCGTGAGGACTGGGGTGCGATAAGGCGGGAATCTAGGGGGTATTTGGTGCCCACGGCAGGATTCGAACCTGCGACCTATCGCTTAGGAGGCGATTGCTCTATCCAGCTGAGCTACGAGGGCATGGGAAAGAAACCCATTCTAGCGCAGCGCGGGTGTCCAAACCATGGCGCCCGCGCTTCTTAATCAGGCGACCGCCGAGCCGCGCGTCGCCAGCGCCAGGCCAGATCGGCCAGATGGGTGAGGAGGGCGCCGGTCAGGGCCAGACTGATCCAGCCCCACCAGGCATCCACCAGCGCCGCGCGCAGCGCCAGCATGAGCAGAAAGCCCGAGAGCAGAAAGCCGATCAGATCGGCGGGCGGCAGACCCCGCCCGGTGCGCCGATGCACGAGGGCCAGCACCAGGCCCTCGATGACGATCAGCACCAGGATGAGGTCGATGATGCGACCGCTCGCGAACAGCTCGCTCAACGCGGCGACACCAGCCCAAGCAGATGCGCCATGTCCTTGAAGAAGATGCGCAGATGGGCGCCGGGGCGGGCCTTGACCAGACGCTTGTTCATGTAGGCCTCCCAGGTCAGATACTGGATGTCCGGGTCGGCGCAGAGGCTCACGAAACGCTCGCGGCGCTTGTCGCTGGAGTACCAGAAGCGCTGCATGATGCCGAGCACCCAGAACACCTTGCCGTGCGCCTTCATGAAGCGCTTGCGGGCGTTTTTGAGCGCGGCGGCCTTGCCGGTGGCGAGGAACTCCTCGACGGCATCGGCCGCAAGGCGCCCGCCCGCCATGGCGTAATAGATGCCTTCACCCGAGGCGGGAGCCACCACCCCGGCGGCATCGCCGGCGAGCAGGATGTCGCGTCCGTTGTCCCAGCACTTGAGGGGTTCGAGCGGGATGGGTGCGCCCTCGCGACGGAGAATTTCGGCATCGGCGAGGCCGGCGCGGCGGATCAGCTCGGTGCAGGCGGCGCGCAGCGAGAAGCCGGGCACGGCGGTGCCCACGCCGACGCTGATGGTGTCGCCGTGCGGGAAGACCCAGCCGTAGAAGTCGGGCGAGATATCGCCCTGGTAGTAGACATCGCAGCGGTTGCCGTCGAAGCCCTCCGGGGTGCGCAGGATTTCGTGGTAGGCCGAGACGTATTTGACCGTTTCATAGCCTGGCACATAGTGCTTGCCGACGAACGAATTGGCCCCATCGGCGCCAATGACGGCGCGGGCGCGCACCTGTTCGCTCGGCGAGCCGTTGCGGCCCTGACCGGGGCGGTAGACGACGATGGCGGTGCCATCCGTGTCGCGCTCGATCTTCTCGAAGGTGCCGGTCACGCGGGTGGCGCCCGAGGTGGCGGCGCGCGCGCGTAGCCACTCATCGAAATGCTCGCGATCAACCAGTCCCACATAGCCGCCCTCGATGGGCATGTCCACCTCGCGGTTGGAGGGCGCGACCATGCGCGCCGAACTCACGCGGTTGGCCAGCACCGACTCGGGCAGCTCGAACTCGCGCATGGCCTGGGGCGGAATGGCGCCGCCGCAGGGCTTGATGCGCCCGGCGCGGTCGAGCAGGCAGACGGAGCGCCCGCGCTTGGCCAGATCGTTGGCGGCAGTCGCACCGGCGGGGCCGCCGCCGATGACGACGACGTCGAAGGTTTCAAGGTTGGACATGGGCAAATCTCGTTGCTGGGCCTTCGTTCAGGATTGATAGAGAGGAGGGAGGGCGCGCCGCTCCATCCGCGAGGTTCAGCCGGCGGACGTCATGAGTCCGCGCACGGCAAAGGCGCTGATCATCATGCCAGTGACATAGACGCTCACGCCCAGACCGCTGAACCAGACCGCGCGCTCGACCGGCTTGGCGAGAAAGCGCACCATGAGCGCAAGCTGGATGAGCAGCACCACGCCCACGGCGATGCCATGCACGGGCTTGTCCCACAGGAAGAGCAGCGTGACCACCAGCGCCTGGGGCGCGGCCATGACGGCGCAGGCAAGCTGCGCCGCGCGCTCGGCGCCGAGCTGCACGGGCAGCGAGCGCACGCCCATCTCGATGTCGCCCTCGATGGCCTTGAAGTCGTTGAGGGTCATGATGCCGTGGGCGCCAAGGCTGTAGAGCAGCGCGAGCGCGAGAATCTCCCAGCCGGGCATGGCGCCGCCGATGAGAACCGCCGCGCCCGTGATCCAGGCGAGACCTTCGTAGGAGATGCCAGCGGCGAGATTGCCCCACCAGCCGTTGTTCTTGAAGCGCAGTGGCGGCGCACTGTAGCCCCAGGCGATGGCCATGCCGATGAGCGCCATGCCGAACACCCAGGGGCCGAGCGCATAGGCGAGCAGCAGCGAGAGCGCTGACCAGAGGATCGACATGTAAAGCCCCCAGCGTCCCGGGATGCGTCCCGAGGGGATGGGGCGGTCGGGCTCGTTGATGGCATCGACATGACGGTCGAACCAGTCGTTGACCACCTGGCTGGTGCCGCACATGAGCGGTCCGGCGAGCAGGATGCCGGCGAGCAGGATCCACCACTGCTCCAGAATGGGCGCACCCGAGGAGACCACCCCGCAGGTGAAGGCCCACATGGGCGGAAACCAGGTGATGGGGTGCAGCACCTCGATGACCGCAGGCATTTTCGAGCGCGGCGCGGGGGCGGACAGGGTTGTGTCGTTCATGCGGAAACCTGGGACGATCGCATCAAGGGTGAAGGGAAGCCAGCGCGGAGCCGATGCGCGAGGCCGCGCGGGGCGAGGCAGTCGCTGGGCAGGGTTTGGAATACGCGCATGGCCGGGCGTTTGGGCGTCTTATTTTTTGTCTGCCGCCGCGTCGCTCTCGTGCGTCTGGTCGGCAAGACCGTAGCGGTCGATTTTGACGTAGAGACTTTGGCGGCTCAAGCCCAGTAGCTCGGCGGCCGAGGCGCGATTGTCGCTGGTGAGCTTGAGCGCCGCCTCGATGCAGAGACGCTCGATGGTGTCGGTCGATTCGCGCACCAGCTCCTTGAGCGGCACCCGTCCGACCCGTTCGGTGAGCTGATCGAGCCAGCGCGGCTGCTCGGGGCTGGTGGGCTGTTCGGCGCCAAGCCGCCGCCCGATGTCGCGGATGAAAAAGCCGAAATAGGGTCGCTCGCCGTTGTGCACCGCCGACGCCGAAATTTCAACATCGGTGATGGAGCCATATTCGCCGCGCAGCGTGGTGGCGAACAAGCGCACCGTGTCGTGCTGGCGCAGATTGGCCATGAGTACGTTGAGATCGACCCCCGGACGTCCGAGCCAGCGATCGAGCGATTCGCCGCGCGCCTGCTGCTCGGTGGCAATCTCGGCGAGGTTGAGAAAGGTGCCGTTGGCGCTCAGGATGCGCCCCTCGGCATCGGTGATGACCACGCAGTCGGGGGCCTTTTCGAGCGCGCGCAGATAGCGCGTTTTGGTTTCGGGCAGCGCTGCGGCGGTGGCGTCGGTGGGCAGGGGCGAGAGCCGCACCAGTAGAAAGGAGAGGCTTTCCTGGCGCAGCAGCGAGGCCGAGACGAGAAACTCCTGGAAGCTGTCGTGCAGGCGCGCGCGCACGTCATCGGCGCGCCCCGCCGCGCGCACCCCGGCAAGCAGCCCGTTGATGGCTTGGGTGCCGTCGGCATCGAAACCCTCGGGGAAGGGCCGTCCGATGATGCGGGTGGGGGCCGCGCCGAGCACCTGACCTGCCGCCGGATTGGCCTCGACCACACGCTGGGTCGAGGCGTCGATGATGAGAATGGCCTCGGAGACCATGCGAAAGAGCAGCCGGTAGCGGGTCTCGACCTGACGGAAGCGCCAATAGTCGCGCTCGAGCGCCTGCTGGGCATCGACAAGCTGCTGCTGGAGCGCCGCCATGCCCTGAAGATTGCGCCCGAGCGCGATCAGAGCGCCTTCCCTGCCGTGACGCATGGCGCGATACTGGATGGGAATCTCGGTGCCGCGTTCAGTGGGATGCGCCACCTGGCGCCAGCGCATGAGGGGCTCGGGGCGCGTCGTATCGCGCGCCTCCTGAAGCAGGGCCTCAAGGTTGGCGCGGCTTTCAGGCAGCACAGTGGCCAGCCAGGGCTGACCGATCCAGTCGTCGCCAAACTCGGACGACAGATCGTCGCTGCCGAAAGCGATATCGCTCACTACGCCTTGGTCGTCGATCACGATCGCGATGTCCGCCGTGCCTTCAAGCAAAAGCGCTGCGGTCTCGGCATCGAGAACGCCCAGGGATTCCTGAGGATTCCTGAACGGACTCACGGCGACCAGTTCCTCCACTGCCGATGGACGCATTGCGCGGGTTGAACATCAGGACAGGGGGGCGAGGCGGGTTGATGGCCCTGACTGAGCGGTATGGCGCAAACGCGCAAGCACCAGGGTTTTTGCGCCCATCGGCGCAGCAAACCACGCCCGGCGCGCGGCCTGGGCGGCGAATTGTCAGGACTATTAGGATGAACCACGCCAAGACGTCCCCGCGGGTCGCACTCGATGCCTCGACGCGCCTGGTGCCCGCACCCTGCCATCTCGGGCGAGCCTGAACCCTGGCGGAATGCCGCCTTGGGGCTACCAAGCGCCAGCGCCTCTGGCGTCCAGCGTGGTCATATGGGCTCGCAAGCCTATTGTGAAGGCTTGCTAACGGTTGTCAAGTCAAGTTTACGTAAACTTTGGTTGACGCATCCGGGAAAGCGGACTAGATTCCCTTTGGATTAGAGATCCAAGGATCGAGAGCGAGCCCGATCAATCATGAGTTCCCGCCAAGTCAATCCGGCCCCGCGTCAGCCACTCTACACGCCCGAGGAGCGCAAGCGTCGGGACGAAACGCCCTGGACCCTGGTGCAGGGGATTCTCGCCCCTGTGCAGTTCGTGGTGTTTCTGGTCAGTGTTTATCTGGTGCTGCGCTATCTGTCAACGGGCGAGGGCGCACAAGCCGCCACCCTCTCCATCGTGATCAAGACCCTGGTGCTCTACACCATCATGATCACCGGCTCGATCTGGGAGAAGGTGGTCTTCGGTCACTATCTGTTCGCGCGACCCTTCTTCTGGGAGGATGTGTTCAGCATGCTGGTGCTGGCGCTGCATACCGCCTACCTGGTTGTGCTGGCCACCGGCTGGCTCGATACCCAGGGCCAGATGTGGCTGGCGCTGGCGGCCTATGCCACCTACATCGTCAATGCCGCCCAGTTTCTGATCAAGCTGCGCATGGCTCGGCTCGAAGGTCAGGCGCGGGCGGGCGAGCCACTCGCCGAGGTGAGCGAATGAGTGTCACCCCTTTCGCGGCGCCGGCCCAGCCCCAGGGCTGCGCGGTGCCAAGCATTGAGCGCGAACGCGGCCAGCGCCAGGTCTTCTGCGGCCTCTCGGGCATCGTCTGGCTGCATCGCAAGATTCAGGACGCCTTCTTTCTGGTGGTGGGCTCGCGCACCTGTGCCCATCTGCTGCAATCCGCCGCCGGGGTCATGATCTTCGCCGAGCCGCGTTTCGCGACCGCCATCCTGGAGGATCGCGACCTCGCCGGAATGGCCGACTGCAACCAGGAACTCGACCGGGTGGTTGCCGAGGTGCTCGAACGCCGCCCCGACATCAAGATGCTCTTTTTGGTGGGTTCCTGCCCCTCCGAGGTCATCAAGCTCGATCTGGGCAAGGCCGCCGAGCGCCTCTCGCGCGCCCACGCCGGGCGCGTGCGGGTGCTCGACTATTCGGCCAGCGGTCTGGAAACCACCTTCACCCAGGGCGAGGACGCCTGTCTCCATGCGCTTGTGCCCCATCTGCCGGCGCTGCCGAGCATGGAGCGCTCCCTGCTGGTGGTGGGCACCCTGCCCGACATCGTCGAGGATCAGTTCAAGCGGCTTTTCAATGCGCTGGAGATTGAGCCGGTGCATTTCCTGCCGCCGCGCAATGCCGAATCGCTGCCGCCGGTGGGGCCGGGCACCTCGGTGCTGCTCGCCCAGCCCTTCCTTGGCGAGACCGCGCGCGCCCTGCACAAGCGCGGCGCGGCGCTGCTGCATGCGCCCTTTCCCTTTGGCATCGAGGGTACGCTTGCCTGGCTCAAGGCCGGCGCGGCGGCCTGGGGTGTGGCGCCCGAGCGGGTCGAGGAGGTCGCGGCGCCGGCCGTGGCGCGTGCGCGTCTCGGGCTCGAGCGCCAGCGCGAGCATCTTGCCGGCAAGCGCATCAGCTTTCTGCCCGACTCTCAGCTTGAGATTCCGCTCGCCCGTTTTCTGCAGCGCGAGTGCGGCATGGAGCTGGTCGAGGTGGCCACGCCCTTTGTTGATCGCCAGCTCATGGACGCCGAGCTTGCGCTGCTTGCGCCCGAGACGCGCCTCACCGAGGGCCAGGATCTGGAGACCCAGCTCGATCGGCTGCGCGCGGCGCGCCCCGATCTCACCGTCTGCGGTCTGGGGCTAGCCAATCCGCTCGAGGCCGAGGGGTTGCGCACCAAGTGGTCGATCGAGCTGGTGTTCTCGCCCGTGCATGGCTTCGATCAGGCCGGGGATCTCGCCGAACTCTTCGTGCGCCCCTTGCTGCGCAATGAACTCCTAAAGGTCTGACATCATGCAGTTGACGCTCTGGTCCTACGAGGGACCACCGCACATCGGCGCCATGCGTGTCGCCACCTCCATGAAGGACGTGCATCTGGTGCTGCACGCCCCGGCCGGCGATACCTATGCCGACCTGCTCTTCACCATGATCGAGCGCCGCGCCGCGCGCCCGCCGGTGGCCTATACCACCTTCCAGGCGCGCGAGCTGGGCGGCGACACGGCCGCGCTGGTCAAGGAAACCATCGCCGCCTGCTACGAGCGCTTCAAGCCGCAGGTGCTGCTGGTGGGCGAGTCCTGCACCGCCGAGCTGATTCAGGATCAGCCCGGCGCGCTCGCCCAGGGCATGGGCTTGCCGGTGCCGGTGCTGCCGCTGGAGCTGCCGGCCTACACGCGCAAGGAAAACTGGGGCGCGAATGAAACCTTCTATCAACTGGTGCGCGGCCTGCTCAAGGCGCGCGCGCCCGAGCCGGGCCAGGAGTCCGCGCTGCGTCACGGCGGTGAGCGCCCGCGCGCCAACCTGCTCGGACCCACAGCGCTCGGCTTTCGCTGCCGCGACGATGTGACCGAAATCACCCGGCTGCTCGATGCCGCCGGGGTCGATGTGCATGTGGTTGCCCCGCTCGGCGCCTCGCCGGCCGATCTGCTGCGCATTCCCGAGGCCGACTTTAACGTCTGTCTCTATCCCGAGGTGGCCGATCAGGCCTGCGACTGGCTGCGGCGCACCTTCAAGCAGCCGGTGGTGCGCAGCGTGCCCATCGGCATTGGCGCCACGCGCGACTTTCTCGACGAGGTCGCGCGCATCACCGGGCGCGATACCAGCAGCGCGCGCGACCCGATCTGGTCTAGAATGCCTTGGTACTCGCGTTCGGTGGACTCAACCTATCTGACCGGCAAGCGGGTCTTCATCTTCGGCGATGCCACCCATGCCGTGGCGGCGGCGCGGGTGGCAAGCGAGGAATTGGGCTTTACGGTGGTGGGTCTGGGCACCTATGCTCGCGAGTTCGCGCGCGAGGTGCGCGAGGCGGCCAAGCGTTATGGCGTCGAGCCGCTGATCACGGATGACTACCTTGAGGTTGAAGCGCGGGTGGCCGAGGCGCACCCCGAGCTGGTGCTGGGCACCCAGATGGAGCGCCACATCGCCAAGCGCCTGGGCATTCCCTGCGCGGTCATCTCGGCGCCCGTGCATGTGCAGGATTTTCCGGCGCGTTACGCGCCGCAGATGGGGTACGAAGGGGCGAATGTGCTCTTCGATACCTGGGTTCACCCGCTGATGATGGGACTGGAGGAACATCTGGTCACCATGTTCCGGGAGGACTTTGAATTCCACGATGGCGCCACGCCCTCGCACCTGGGGCCGGGCGCCGCGCCCCGTGACGCTGTCGCCGAGACAGCCGAGGGGGGCGAGGTGTCGGGCGCCTCCTCCGCCGGAGAGGCGCCCGGCGAAGACGAGGGGGCCGGCGCCGGCGAGACGGTCATGGCCTGGGCAGCGGACGCCGAGCAGGAACTGAAAAAGATCCCGTTCTTCGTCCGCGGCAAGGCGCGGCGAAACACCGAGCGCTATGCCGCCGAACGCGGGATCCAGACCATTACTGTGGAGACGCTCTACGATGCCAAAGCGCACTTCGGCCGCTGAGAAGCGCGCCAAACAAGCCGACGCGACGCCGGTTCGTTTCGTCATCGTCAATCTTGACGGACATCTGGCGGGAACCACCGAGCGCGCCCTGCCGGGTCTGCGCAAGGATCTGCCGGGGCTTGAGCTGCGTCTGCACGCGGCCACCGAATGGGCCGACGATCCCGAGTCGCTGGAGCGCTGTCGTGCCGACATCGCCCAGGCCGACATCATCCTCATCACCATGCTGGTGATGGAGGAGCACTTCAAACCCATCCTGCCCGCGCTCGCGGCGCGGCGCGAGGCGTGCGACGCGCTCATCGTCTGCATGTCGGCGAGCGAGCTGATGCGCCTCACGCGCCTCGGCGGCTTCACCATGGAAGGCGGCCAGGGCGGCCCCATGGCGCTCCTCAAGCGTCTGCGCGGCAACAAGGAACAGAAAAAACAGAGCGCCGGTGCGCAGCAGATGTCGATGCTGCGCCGCATCCCCAAGCTGCTGCGTTTCATTCCCGGCACCGCGCAGGACGTGCGCGCCTACTTCCTGACCCTGCAATACTGGCTGGCCGGTTCGGACGAGAACCTCGGCAACATGATCCGCTTCCTCGTCGATCGCTATGCCGACGGCGAGCGGCGTCATCTGCGCGGCACGCTCAAGGTCGCCGCGCCGGTCGAGTATCCCGATGTGGGTCTCTATCATCCGCGCATGAAGTTGCGCATCAGCGCCCAACTTGCCGATCTGCCCACCGCACGCGGCGCGGCCGGTCGGGTGGGCGTGCTGCTCATGCGCTCCTATGTGCTCGCTGGCAACACCGCGCATTACGATGGCGTCATCGAGGCGCTGGAGGCGCGCGGTCTGGAGGTGATTCCAGCCTTCGCGAGCGGTCTCGACGCGCGTCCGGCCATCGAATCCTTCTTCATGAAGGACGGCAAGGCAACGGTGGACGCGGTCATCTCGCTCACCGGCTTCTCGCTGGTGGGCGGCCCGGCCTACAACGACGCACGCGCCGCCGAGGAGATGCTGCGCCAGCTCGACGTGCCCTATCTCTCGACCCTGGCCGTGGAGTTCCAGACGCTCGATCAGTGGAACGACTCCGAGCAGGGGCTGCTGCCGGTCGAGGCGACCATGATGGTGGCCATTCCCGAGCTCGACGGCGCCACCGGCTCCCTGGTTTATGGCGGACGCGCCGGCTCGGGTTCCGAGGATGGCGGACGCGACATGCACTCGCAGCGCGAGCGCGCCGCCATGCTCGCCGCGCGCGCGGCCAATCTGGTGCGGCTGCGCCGCAGCGCGCGCGCCGAGCGCAAGGTGGCCGTGGTGCTGTTCAACTTCCCGCCCAATGCTGGCAACACCGGCACCGCAGCCTATCTCTCGGTGTTCGCCTCGCTGCATCACACCCTGAAGGAGATGCAGGCGGCGGGCTACAGCGTCGAGGCGCCGGAGACGGTCGATGAGCTGCGCGAGCGCATCGTCAACGGCAATGCCGCGCGTTATGGCGCCCATGCCAATGTGCACACGCGCATCCCGGCCGACGATCATGTGCGTCGCGAGCCCTATCTGGCCGAGATCGAAAAGACCTGGGGCCCGGCGCCCGGTCGCCAGCAGAGCGACGGCGGCGGCATCTTCGTGCTCGGCGCCCAGTTCGGCAATGTCTTCGTCGGCATCCAGCCCTCCTTTGGCTACGAAGGCGATCCCATGCGCCTGCTCTTCGAGAAGGGCTTTGCGCCGACCCATGCCTTCAGCGCCTTCTATCGCTACATCCGCGAGGACTTCGGCGCGCACGCGGTGCTGCACTTCGGCACCCATGGCGCGCTCGAATTCATGCCCGGCAAGCAGGCGGGTCTCTCGGGCGCCTGCTGGCCCGATCGTCTCATCCATGACCTGCCGAACGTCTATCTCTACGCCTCGAACAACCCCTCCGAGGGCACCATCGCCAAGCGTCGCGCGGCGGCCACCCTGGTGAGCTATCTCACCCCGCCGATCGCCCATGCCGGACTCTACAAGGGGTTGGTCGAACTCAAGGGCTCGATGGAGCGCTGGCGCTCCCTGCCGCCCGACGAGCGCGACGAGCGCGCCCAGCTCGCCGAGCTGATCCAGGCGCAGGCCGCCGAGCTGGAGCTGGCCAAGCCAGAGCCACAGTGGACGAGCGAGGAAATCGACGCACGCATCGCGCATCTCAACGAGGAGGTGCTGGAACTCGAATACACCCTGATCCCGCACGGCCTGCATGTGGTGGGCGAGGCGCCAAACGACGAGGAGCGCATCGACATGCTGCTCGCGGTGGCCGAGTCGCTGCACGATGTGCGCCCCGAGCGGGCCGCGCTGGAGGCCCTGGTGGCCGGCAAGTCGCCCGAGAAGGCGCTCAAGGCGGCTAAGATGGCGGTCAGCGAGGACAATGTCGCGCTGCTGCGCGAGCTCGCCGAGATTGACCGCCAGCTCATGCAGGACACCGAGACCCCGGCCATTCTCCAGGCGCTCGACGGGCGTTTCATTCCGCCCGCGCCCGGCGGCGACCTGCTGCGCACCCCGGCCATTCTGCCCACCGGGCGCAATCTGCACGGCTTCGACCCCTTCCGTCTGCCAAGCCTCTTCGCGGTCAAGGACGGCAAGGCCCAGGCGCAGCGTCTCATTGATCGCCATCTCGCTGAGGGCAACGGCTTCCCCGAGACCATCGCTCTGGTGCTCTGGGGCACCGACAACCTCAAGACCGAGGGTGGCCCCATCGGTCAGGCCCTGGCGCTCATCGGCGCGCGTCCGCGCTTCGACAACTATGGCCGACTCGCCGGCGCCGAGCTGATCCCGCTCGACGAGCTGGGCCGTCCGCGCATCGACGTGGTCATGACCCTCTCGGGCATCTTCCGCGATCTGCTGCCGCTCCAGACCAAGCTGCTCGCCGATGCCGCCTTCCAGGCCGCCGCGGCCGATGAACCCATCGAGCAGAACTTCATCCGCAAGCACGCACTGGAGTACCAGCAGGCCCACGACTGCGATCTGGAAACCGCCGCGCTGCGCGTCTTCAGCAA
>JAFGTZ010000399.1 GCA_016938795.1 Chromatiaceae bacterium
CAGATCGGCATCACCGACATTGCCCTGCCCGAGGCCGAACGCCATCTGCTCGAATGGCTGGCCGAGGGATATCACGGCACCATGCACTACATGGAGCGCCACGGTCTGAAGCGCACCCGACCCGCCGAACTGGTGCCCGGCACCCTGAGCGTCATTTCGGCGCGCATGGACTATTTGAGCGTTCCGCCCGACATCACCGGGGAAAACCTCGCCGATCCGGCGCGCGCCTTCGTCTCGCGCTATGCCCAGGGGCGCGACTATCACAAGGTGCTGCGCCAGCGCCTGCAACGTCTGGCCGATCGGCTGGTGGAGCGCATCGGCCCCTTCGGTTATCGGGTCTTTGTCGATTCGGCCCCGGTCATGGAAAAACCGCTCGCCGAGAAGGCCGGGCTCGGCTGGATTGGCAAGCACACCAATCTCATCCACCCGCGCGCGGGCTCCTGGTTTTATCTGGGCGAACTCTACACCGACCTGCACCTGCCGCTCGATCAACCCATGGACAACCACTGCGGACGCTGCCGCGCCTGCATCGACGCCTGCCCCACCGGGGCCATCATCGCGCCCTATCGGCTCGACGCGCGCCGCTGCGTGTCCTATCTCACCATCGAGCTGCGCGGCTCTATTCCGCTGGAGCTGCGCCCGGGGCTGGGCAATCGCATCTTCGGCTGCGACGACTGCCAGCTCGCCTGCCCCTGGAACCGCTTCGCACGCCCCACTCTGGAGGGCGATTTCTCTCCGCGCCAGGGGCTCGACAGCGCCACCCTGCGCGCGCTCTTCGCCTGGGACGAACCCGAGTTTCTCGCCCGCACCGCTGGCTCGGCGATTCGTCGCATCGGGCATGTCCAGTGGCTGCGCAACATCGCCGTGGCGCTTGGCAACGCACCACCCTCGCCCGAGACGCGCGCGGCGCTGCACGGGCGCGCCGATCATCCCGAGCCCTTGGTGCGGGAGCATCTAGCCTGGGCGCTGGAGCGTCAGCAGCGCCAAAGCCCAAGCTGAGCGGCGTTCAGACCCGGAAGCGCCCAACCAGGGCATCGAGACTTTCGGCCAAGGCGCTCAGATTCCGGCTGGTGTCCTCGGCGGTCTTGGCGCTGCGCGTGGTCTTGTTGCCAAGCTGGTGAATGATGACCACCTGCTGATTCACATCCTGGGCCGCGCCCGACTGCGCCTCGGCGGCGGTTGCAATGTCGGTGATCATCCGTGTGATGGTGCTCACCGCCTCATGAATACCTTCCAGCGCCTCGTTGGCCGAGGCGGTATGGGTCACGCTTTCCGCCGCCTTGCGTTGACTGCGCTCCATGGTGTCGATGGCGTCCAGGGTGCCGCTGCGCACCTGGTCGATGATCTCGCGCACCTCGCGCGTGGACTGCTGGGTGCGCACCGAGAGTGCGCGTACCTCGTCGGCCACCACGGCAAAACCGCGCCCGTGGTCGCCTGCGCGCGCGGCCTCAATGGCGGCATTGAGGGCGAGCAGATCGGTTTGATCGGAAATGGAGACGATCACATCGAGCACCGAGCCGATGCGCTCGCTGGCTTGCTCCAGGCGCGCCATGACCTCGGCGGCCGCCTGAATCTCGCGCGCCAGGGTTTGAATGTCCTGCGCCGCAACAGCCACCAGATGCTTGCCGTCGCGGGCACGGCCATCACCCGCGCGCGCGGCATCGGCAACCCGCGCGGCATTGACCGCGATGTCCTTGATCATGGTGGTCATCTGGCCAATGCCCGTGCCCACCTGATTGGTGCGCGCGCGCTCGGAGTCCATGTCCGCGACCAACATGGTGGCTGCCTCGTTCAGCTCGGAGGAGACCACCGCGAGCTGGCGCATATCCGCGACAATGCCGCGCACCATCTCGGCGAGGCGTCCGGAGAAGGCATTCACCGCCTCGCGCAGCCGATTGATCTCGTCGCGCCCGCGCACCGGTAGACGCTGACGCAGATCGCCCTCGCCCTGGGCGATCTTGAGAATGAGCTCAGCGGTGTCATTGATGGGGCGAATCACCAGCCGGCGGAACATGAGATGGAAAAACACCCCGAGCAGCAACAGCAACGCCAGGGTCAGACCGGCAAGAATGGTCTGAAAACGGGTGCGTCCGTCGTGCGCCATGCGCTGAGCCTCGGCAATGGCGCCCTGGATCCGCTCGCTCGCGACCCGGTTCGCCTCGCCGAGGCCGTGCGTATCGAGACCGATCAGCACATAGCCTAGACGCTCGCCCTCGACATCAATCGGATAGCGGTTTTCGATGATAGACGCCGCCGAGACCTTGCCCCCCTCCTCAAGCGGCATCATGGGCATGCCTTGAGGATCGAGATAGAGGGCATAGGCGATGTCGGGATCGGCGACGGCCTCGCGCTGATAGCGCGCGATCAGATCCAGGTCGTAGGTGAGAATGACATCGGGCGCGGTGCGCGCCATGAAGCGCCCGAGCAGATCGCCCTTGGTTGACAGCGCACGACTTTGCAGTGCCTCCGACTGGCGCTGTTCAACGCTCAGGGCCTCGCGCGCGAGACTCGTCTGGCGCTCGCCGAAACGCGTCACTTCGACATGCAGGGTGGTCATGACGACCGCCAGTCCGAGCAGGGTGAGGCCCAGAATGGAGGCAAGAAAACGCAGGCTCAGGCTGTCTCTGAGTGATAGGTTCATCCGATTCGACAGGAACCCCACCGCGCGTCCCACACCTTGAGACGGCTGTCAGGGCCGCGCGGCGCCCGGTTCCCTTCCTCTTTCAACATGCGCATGGTCAGGAGCACGCGGGAACATCCCGGTTCCCGCAACACATCAGGCAGTTGGCGCCTCAGAGTTCGGGCTGGCCAAGGTGGCTATCCACGCGCTCCATGATGCCGCGCAGATTGTCGTAGTTGCTGTCCTCGGTTGCCACAAAGCCGGTCGCGCCATTTTTGATGGACGCGAGAATCGCCTCGTCCCTGAGTTCCAGGGTGGCGGCCTTGATGCGCTCGAACAGGGCATCATCCATGTCCTTGTGGGCCAGAATGAGAAAGTCCCACACCGGCTCCGAGCGCGCGACCACCTTGACCTTGTCGGCAAAGTCCTGACCAATCTCCTCCTTCACGCCACCGGCGTCGAAGCGACCGAGATGCACGGCATTGGCCACCGCATCGTGCTTGCCGATGAATTCAAAGCCGGCCAGCGACTCCATGACGCCCGACTGAATGAGCATATCGGCGGGGAGATAGCACGAGAGGGTGGACAGACGCGACCCAAAGGCGAAGCGCTTGCCCGCGAGATCGCTCAGGGCGTTAATGTCGTTATTCCCCAGGGCGGCGATCACGATGGCGTGATAGTAAGGCTTGCCGGCGGTTTCGAGGGTGGCGACAAGACGGAAATTCTTCTTGCCCTCGGGGCTGGTCTGGGTGGCAACCACGTAAGGGGCGGGGCCAAGAAAACCGAAGTCATAGTGACCCGATTGAAACTTGGCGATGGTGTCGCGGTAGTTGCGCCCGATTTCCAGTTTGACCGGCTGCCCGAGCACGCGCTCGTAATACTCCACCAAGGGGCCGTATTTGGCGAGCAGCTTGCTCGGTTGGGTGATGGGCAGGGTGCCAAAAATCAGGGGTTCGGGCTCTTCGGCCATGGCGGGGGCCACTGCCAGAATGCCGAGCACCAAGCCGAGAAGCCAGGATGAGCGGGAAGCGCGGGAAAGAGACGGGCGGATCATGACGAAAGACTCCTTGATCATGACGATCATAGCGCGGACACGAACAACTCCGGTTCAAGTGTATGAGAGTCCGTGCGCCTTGGCGAGTGATTCGCAATCAGTCGATTGCTCCGCAAGGCGCACGCAAGAACGCATGGCTGCCGGCTTTAGGCCCGCAGCAGATACTGGCGATAGTGACGCAGCTCCTCGATGGACTCGCGGATGTCGTCGAGCGCCAGGTGGCGCGATTCCTTTTGCACGGCGGCGGCCACCTTGGGCGCCCAGCGCTGCGCCAGGATCTTGAGCGTGCTCACATCCAGGTTGCGATAGTGACAATAGGCCTCCAACCGCGGCATCCAGCGCGCGAGAAAACGTCGATCCTGACAGATGCTGTTGCCACAGAGCGGCGAGGCGCCCGCCGGTACCCAATCGGCGAGAAAGGCCAGGGTCGCGGCCTCGGCGGCGGCCTCGTCGTGGCGACTGGCGCGCACCCGATCAACCAGACCGGAACGCCCGTGATGTTCGCGACACCAGGCGTCCATGGCCTCCAGCCGTTGCGGGCCTTGATGCACGGCGATGACCGGGCCCTCGGCGAGCACATTGAGTTCGCTATCGGTGATGAGGGTCGCGATTTCGAGAATGCGATCCTGATCGGGATCAAGACCGGTCATTTCCAGATCCATCCAGATCAGATGGTGTTCGCTGATGGGCATGCGAAGATTCCTTGCTGTGTGAGAGAGGCAAGGCGTGGCTCGCGAGAGCCTCGGCCTTTCCACTAAAATAGACTAATCACAGATAGAGTTTTCGGTCCCCACCCGTCAAGCCGCGTCCCGCCATCATTATGTCTTCTCGCCGTCTCTCCAAACGCCAGATCGAGCGCATCCAGGCCATTCAGGAACGCCGCCGTGAGCGGCTCGCCACACGCGCCGCCGCGCTGGAAGAGGAGACCGATCTTGATGAGGCGCCGGGCGAGGAAGGCCGCGTGGTGGTGCGCCACGGCGCCAATCTAGCCGTCGAGGACAGCGACGGCGCCGTGCATCACTGCGTGGCGCGCCGGCATATCGGCCACCCAGTCTGCGGTGATCGCGTGGTCTGGCACCGGCTCGCCGACGGGCGCGGCCTGGTGAGCGCCATTCTGCCCCGCCAGAGCGTACTCAGCCGCCCCGACTTCAGCGGTCGCGACAAGCCGCTGGCGGCCAACCTGACACAACTCATCATCCTCATCGCGCCCGAGCCCGAGCCGGGCGGCTATCTGATCGACCAGTATCTGGTGGCCGCCGAGACCATTGGCATCGGCGCCATGATACTAGGCGGCAAGATGGATCTGCTTGCCACCGCCGCGCGCGCTGATTTTCAGCGACGCTTCGCGCACTATGCCGACATCGGCTATCCCTGCCACTGGATGAGTCTGCGCGAACCCGAGACCCTGTCCGCGCTGAACGCGGTGCTCGCCGGCCACACCAGCATCCTGGTCGGACAGTCGGGGGTTGGCAAATCCTCGCTGGTCCAGGCGCTGCTCCCCGATCGCGAGATCCAGATTGGGCGCCTCTCCCAGGCCACGGGCCTGGGGCGCCATACCACCTCGGCCACCACCTGCTACCGCCTGCCCGGCGCGGGCCTGCTCATCGACTCACCCGGCGTGCGCAGCTTTCGCCTTGGGCGTATCGGGCGCGAGGCGCTTGAGCAAGGCTTTCACGATTTTCACCCCTTTCTCGGTCACTGCCGCTTTGCCAATTGCCATCATGATCAGGAGCCCGACTGCGCCATCCGCACCGCCGTCGCGGCTGGTCAGATTCATCCCGAGCGGCTCCAGAGTTTCCATCAACTTGCCTTGGGCTGCGACACCTCAGCATGCAACACTGGCTCATAAAATCCGAACCAAGCGTCTTCAGCCTCGACGATCTGGCCGCGCGCCCCGGCGGCCTCGAACCCTGGGACGGGGTGCGCAACTATCAGGCGCGCAATTTTCTGCGCGACCGGATGCGCCCCGGCGACCCGGTGTTCTTCTATCACTCCAACTGCCGCGAGCCTGGCATTGTCGGCATCGCCGAGGTGGCGAGCGAGGCGCGACCCGACCCCACCGCCTTCGATCCCCGTTCGCCCTATCACGACCCCGGCAGCCATCCCGATAGACCACGCTGGTTCCTGGTCGAGATGCGCTATGTGCGCCATCTGCACCGCCTCATCAGCCTCGCCGAACTCAAGACCCATGCCGAGGGCGCCCTCGCCGGCCTCCCCCTGGTGCAACGCGGCAACCGGCTCTCGGTCATGCCACTGAGCGCCGCGCACTGGACCTTCATTCTCGGTCTGGAATCAGCGGCTGACAGCTATACCAATCACACCTGAATTTTTCGCTGAGGGCTGGGGGATGGACGCGGGGGTGTCGGATGCCTCTATATCAGCCGCTCAGCGCGCGCGGGATCGAGCCCCAGAATCCGCGCTCCGATACTGAGCGCCTGCTCGGCAAAGGCGTCAAGCTCACCCCAGCGATCATCACACCCCAGCTCATCCTCCAGCAGCTCGCCAATGACACGCAAACGCCAGGCGCCCTGATCGCGCTCGGCGGGCGGCACGGCCTCGGCACCCACGAAGAGCGCCGGTTCAGGCTGCCCCTCGGGCACAAAGGCCAACAGATAGCGCCACTGGCGCGTATCGCCGCTGTCAATCTCCCCGAGCAGTGTGATGTCGTGTCGGTCAAGACGGTAGCGACGTCTGGGGATGGCGGTACGGATCTGGGGACGATGTTCCACGGGCCTAGCCTCCTGCAACGGAATGAAAGGATTGCCGCTCAGCGCACACGCGGAAAACGCGCCGGGCGGATCATCAAGAGTTCGATGCGCTGGCGGATATCGCGCAGACTCAAGCGGCGCACGGACTGGCGGCTTGCGGTGCGCGCCGCCTCGGCGGCATCGAGACGCTGCTTGACGATGCGTGCGAGACGCTCGGCCAGTTCGGGGCGCGCGCTGATAAGGGCGCGCACGCACTCCAGTTCGATACGGATCAAGCTGATATCACTCTTGGCCGAAAACTCCAGAAAGGAGGGATCCTTGGTCAGCATGGAGGTAATGCCGAAATGCTGCCCCGGCCCCAGTGTTTCGGTCACCTTGCGGCTGCCGTCGGGCAGGGTGATGGCCGCCTCGACCAGCCCACCGGCAATGACATAGAAGGCATCGCTCTGCGCCCCCTCGGCAATCACGATCCGACCGCTATCGAAGTAGGCATAGACCGCGCTGGTTGCCACGCGCTCGATTTCCTCCTCGGTGAGCAATCCGCCGACATCGAGACTCTTGAGCGCGAGCGGAATGCTCGGCGGTTCGGCGTTGGTAACGCGGGCGCGACGCGCGCGCCACTCGCGTATCTCGGGGGCCATCTCGATGCCAGCCTCGCGCAGCGCGCGATGAATCTCGCGGAAAAGCTCCTCACGGGCACGAAACATGGCTGGATAGTTTTTCAGATGCACCCAGACCATATAGGAATAGGGCAAGGTGGTGGCGTCGGCAAGGCGCACCACCGGATGCGGGAACTTCAACACACTCTCGCAGCGCAGCGCCGCTTCGAGCATGAGCGCGGTGGCAAACCGCGGATCGACCTCGGCGGGGAGCTTCACAAAGTACCAGGGCGCGTAGAGGTGCTGATCGTCATGCAGATTCTTGATTGGCTGCCCGGCCATCTGCGAGTTGGGAATGATGTGGGTGGCATTGTCCCAACCACGCAGCCGGGTCGAGCGCCAGTTCAGATCGGTCACCTGCCCCAGGGTGCCGTCCTTGAGTTCGACCCAGTCGCCCAGCCGAAAGGGACGCTCGATGCCCAGGGCAATACCCGAGAAGAGATCGCCGAGGGTTTTCTGAAGGGCCAGACCCAGCACCGCTGCCGCCACACCGGTCGAGACCCAGACGCCCGTGAAGGAATAGCCCTGATGCCAGAGAAAAACGGCCAGGGCGATGAGCAGACAGAGGCTGTAGAACAGACCCACCACCAGCTTCGGCACCCGCTCGGCGAGCGCCTCGTCGGTGCGATCGAGCCAGAGCACCTCGACAATCCGCGCCAGCCCCCAGCCCGCGCTCAGCGAGGCAAGCAACAGGGCCGCATTGGTTATCCACTCCAGCAGGGTGGGCGCGGCCAGACCGTGCAGGAGCAATCGCAGCAAGGCCCCGGTGAGCAACAGCAGCAGCGGCAGCAGCCAGACATCGAGCAGCACGACCAGCGCTGCAAAGCGTCGTCCCAGCACCGGCGCCACCAAGAGACTGAGCAGCATACGCACCAGGAGCGCGCCCAGCGTCAGCGCAAGCGTCTCGGGCCAATGCGTGCGCACCAGGCTGTCAAGAAGTGCCATCACCTCGATCGTGCCTCCGCTGCGGCGTCATCCCCGCCACTGAAGGGGCCAGAGAACACCGGAGTCAGCGCTTCCAGGGCGAGCCACTGGACGCCTGGCGCCGTGCCGGACGCTTGGCGCCGCCTGCTGCGGCGCGCGGCGCGCGCTTGCCCAGCGGGGATGCCCGCAGCCCGGCCAGCGCCCGCAGCCCGGCCAGCTCGTCCTCGCCGAGTGGTCGCCACTGCCCGGGCGCAAGCCGCCGGCCCAGCTCCACATTGCCGTAGCGCACCCGGATGAGACGGCTCACCGTGCAGCCCGCCGCTTCCCAGAGACGGCGCACCTCGCGGTTGCGGCCCTCGCGCAGGGTGACGTGATACCAATGATTAGCGCCCGAGCCGCCCGCATCGCGGATGCTCTCGAAGCGCGCCGGGCCATCCTCCAGGGCGATGCCCTCGCCGAGCAGGCGCAGCGCCTCGGGACTCACCTCGCCGAGGATGCGGGCGGCGTATTCGCGTTCCAGCTCGCGCGAGGGGTGCATGAGACGGTTGGCCAGCTCGCCATCGGTGGTGAAGAGAATGAGGCCCGAGGTGTTGATGTCGAGCCGCCCCACGGCAATCCAGCGCCCCTGCTTGGGACGCGGCAGGCGGCGAAAGACAGTGGGACGCTCCTCGGGATCGCGCCGGGTCACCAGCTCACCCTCGGGCTTGTGGTAGGCGATGGTCTGATGTTCGCCAAGATGGTGGCGCTTGGCGCGCACCTCCTGACCATCGATGCGGATGCGGTCGGCATCGCTCACGCGATCGCCGAGCCGCGCCACGTCACCATTGACCCGCACCCGACCCTCGCTGATCCAGCGCTCGATCTCGCGGCGCGAGCCCAGTCCGGCATCGGCCAGATATTTTTGCAGACGGAGCGGTTCGCTGTTGTGAACCGGAGAGGGACGACGGGTATTTTTCATGGCTGGCTGCAAGCAGAAATCAAGCGTTATCGGTAGGTTGTGAGTCCGGCTCGCCGACTGTCAAGAGAGACTCAAGGGGCCGGTCAGGATCGCGCAGCTCGGCGAGCGGCGGCAGATCATCGAGCGAGCCCAGACTGAAATACTCCAGAAAGGCGCGCGTGGTGGCATAGAGCGCCGGGCGCCCCGGCAGCTCGCGATGTCCCACCACCCGCACCCATTCGCGATCGAGCAGGGTGCGCATGATGTTGGTGCTGACCGCCACACCACGAATCTCCTCAATCTCGCCCCGGGTGATGGGCTGACGATAGGCGATGAGCGCCAGGGTTTCGAGCAGGGCGCGCGAATAGCGCGGCGCGCGCTCCTCCCACAGCCGCCCCACCCAGGGCGCCACCGAGGCGCGCACCTGCACCCGAAAGCCGCCCGCCACCTCGGCAATCTCGATGCCACGCCCGGCGTAGTCGCCGCGCAGCCGGGCGATGGCCTCCAGCACCTCGGAGCGCCGCAGCGGCGTCTCGGGAAAGAGCGCGAGCAGACGCTCGACACTCAGCGGCTCGCCGGCGGCGAAGAGCGCACCCTCGATAATGCTCTCAAGCGGCGGCTGTGTCATGGCTCTCGGCCTCGGCGGTCTGCTCGCGCAAGCGCACATGAATGGGGGCATAGGCCCCGTCCTGCACCAGTTCGAGCACCGCGTTCTTGGTCAGTTCAAGCACGGCGAGAAAGGTCACCACCACGCCCGCGCGCCCCTCCAGGCCCTCGAACAGTTCGCTGAAACGATGAAAGCCGCCGCCGGCCAGGCGTTCGAGCACGCCGCTCATGCGCTCGCGCACCGAGAGCGGCTCCTTCTCGACGCGGTGGCTCAGATAGAGTTCGGCACGCGCGAACACCTCGCGCAGCGCGGCGAGCAGCTCGCACAGATCGACCTCGGGCGGAACGCGCTGGAGATGGCCGCGCGGCAGCTCGGCCTGAACCGGAAAGACATCGCGCTCCAGGCGCGGCAGGGCATCGAGATCCTGCGCGGCCTGGCGAAAACGCTCGTACTCAAGCAGACGCCGCACCAGATCGGCGCGCGGATCCTCTTCGTCCTCACCCTCGGCGGCCGGGCGCGGCAGCAGCATGCGCGACTTGATCTCGGCGAGCATGGCGGCCATGACCAGATACTCCGCCGCCAGCTCCAGCCGAAGCTCGGTCATGAGCTCGACATAGTCCATGTACTGCGCGGTAATCTCGGCGATGGGAATGTCGAGAATATCGAGATTCTGGCGCCGGATCAGATAGAGCAGCAGATCGAGCGGCCCCTCGAAGGCCTCCAGAAAGACCTCCAGCGCATCGGGCGGGATGTAGAGATCCTGCGGCAGACTTAGAATAGGCGCGCCGCGCACCCGCGCAATGGGGGACGGCTCCTCGACGGGGCCGCCCCCGGCACTCGCGTCCGACGCCTCATCGAGCGCCTTCACGGCCCTACTCAGGCCATCACCAGCGACATGGCGTGACGCACCTCATCGAGCGTCTCGCGCGCCACATCGCGCGCACGCTCGCAGCCATCATTGAGGATGCTGCGCACCAGATCGGGCTGCTGGGCGTACTCCTGGGCGCGCTCCTGAATGGGTTGCAGCTCAGCGCGCACCGCGTCGATCACCGGCTGTTTGCATTCCAGACAGCCAATCCCCGCCGAACGGCAGCCCTCACGCGCCCAATCGCGCACCCGCTCATCGGAATAGACCTGATGGAACTGCCACACCGGGCACTTGTCCGGATCGCCCGGATCGGTGCGACGCACGCGCGCCGGATCCGTGGGCATGGTGCGCAGCGCCTGCTCGACCTCGGCGGGCGAGTCGCGCAGCGAGATCACATTGCCATAGGACTTCGACATCTTCTGACCATCGAGCCCCGGCATGCGCGAGGCCTTGGTGAGCAGCGGCTGGGGCTCGGGCAGGATGATGCGACCGCCGCCTTCGAGATAGCCAAAGAGCCGTTCGCGATCGGCCAGGGTAATGTTGGCCTGCCCCTCAAGCAGGGCGCGCGCCACATTGAGCGCCTCCTGATCACCCTGCTCCTGATAGCGCCGGCGCAGCGAGTCGAAGAGCTTGGCGTTCTTCTTGCCCATCTTGCGCTTGGCCTCTTCGGCCTTGGTCTCGAAGTCGGGTTCGCGCCCGTAGATGTGGTTAAAGCGGCGCGCCACCTCGCGGGTGAGTTCAACGTGCGCCACCTGATCCTCGCCCACCGGCACCAGTCCGGCCTTGTAGATGAGGATGTCGGCGCTTTGCAGCAATGGATAGCCGAGAAAGCCATAGGTGGCCAGATCGCGCTCCTTGAGCCGCTCCTGCTGGTCTTTGTAGGTCGGCACCCGCTCCAGCCAGCCGAGCGGCGTGATCATGGAGAGCAAGAGATGTAGCTCGGCGTGCTCAGGCACGCGCGATTGCACGAAGAGGGTTGCCGCATTCGGATCGATACCCGCCGCCAGCCAGTCGATAACCATTTCCCAGCCGCTGTTGGGAATGTTCGAAGGATTATCGTAATGGGTGGTCAGGGCGTGCCAGTCAGCGACGAACAAGAAGCACTCATATTCGTGCTGCAAATCGAGCCAGTTTTTGAGCACCCCATGATAGTGACCAAGATGCAGATGCCCGGTTGGGCGCATCCCGGAGAGCACACGGGCATGTTGCGCGGAAACGGTAGAGTTCAAGGATGCATGACCTCGTAAGTCAGACGGAAAAGAGGCTCGCGACCAGGGCCCCGCCCGGCAGCAGCGCCACCAGGGCGCGCACCAGCGGCAGTAGCACGCCGCCGAGCAGCCCGCTGAGCAGCAGCGCCAGGAGCAGGACCAGTCCAAAGGGTTCGAGTCGGGCAAAGGCGCGCGCCAGCGGCAGGGGCAGCAGCGCGTGCAGCACCCGCCCGCCGTCGAGCGGCAGCAGGGGCACCAGATTGAGCGCCATCAGAAAGACATTGATCAGCACTCCGGCGGCAGCCATGCCGAGCAGCAGGCCCCCAAGGCCGCCGCCCGCGCCCGCCCAAAGGGGCGCAGACTCCAGCAGCAGCCCCCAGCCAAGCGCCATGAGCAGATTGACGCCGGGGCCGGCGAGCGCGACCAGCGCCATGTCGCGGCGCGGATGCCCGAGATTGCGCCAGTTCACCGGCACCGGACGCGCCCATCCAAAAAGCAGACCACCAAAGACATAGGTCAGGGCCGGCACCAGGAGGGTGCCGACCGGATCGACATGGCGCAAGGGGTTGAAGCTGACGCGCCCGAGCCTGAGCGCGGTGGGATCGCCAAGCCGGCTGGCCACCCAGCCGTGCGCCGCCTCATGCACGGTGATGGCGAGCAGCACCGGCACGGCAAGCAGCGCAAGGCTTTGCAGATGATGGATCAGAACGTCCATGGCGACATTATACGGGATCCGCTCCAGGCCGACGGATCGCCGCCTTCATTCCTCGAACAGACTGGCATCGCCCTTGCCGCGACGCAGCAGCAGGGGCGGATCGGCCGTCATGTCGATGACCGTGGTTGGCTCCAGCCCGCAAAAACCGCCGTCGATGATGAGTTCAACCTGTTTATCGAGTCGCTCACGCATCTCATAGGGATCGGTGAGCGGATGCTCATCGCCTGGCAACATGAGGGTGGTGCTCAGGATGGGCTGATCGAGTTCGCCGAGCAGTGCGCGGCAGATGGTATTGTCGGGCACCCGCAAACCAATGGCCTTGCGCCTGGGATGCAGCAGCCGGCGCGGCACCTGCTTGGTCGCCTCATGGATAAAGGTATAGGCTCCTGGTGTCAGGGTCTTGAGCAGCCGGAAGGCCTGATTGTCGATCTTGGCGTAGGTGGTGATTTCGGATAGATCGCGACAGATCAGGGTGAAGAGATGCTTGTCATCGAGCTGGCGCAGACGGCGGATACGCTCCATGGCCGACTTCTCGCCGAGCTGGCAGCCGAAGGCATAGGATGAGTCAGTTGGATAGACGATGACACCGCCGTCGAGCAGGATATCGACTGCGCGCCGGATCAAACGCGGCTGCGGATTATCGGGATGGATTTGGAAAAATTGGGCCATGGGTCATGCTCAAGCAGTGGCTTGATGCTGGATGGAAGAGGCGCCCGAAGGCAGCGGCCAGTCATGCCAGATGGGCGTGCAGCCCTCGGGCAAGGGCGGCAAACGTCCGAGTTCGAGCCAAGGCTGCTCAGGGCCGTGATAGTCCGAGCCCGCCGAGGCCAGCAGGCGTTGCTCGCGCGCATGACGCGCGAAGTTCAGGGCATCGTCGCGGCTGTGGCTACCGCTCACCACCTCGATTCCCACCCCGCCGTGCGCGCGAAAATCGCCCAGCAGCCGCAACAGTCGCGTGCGGCGTAGGTCATAACGCGCGGGGTGTGCCAGCACCGCCTGACCACCGGCGGCGCGAATCCAGCCCACGGCCTCCTCCAGGCTTGCCCAGTCACCCGCCACATGGCCCGGCTTGCCGCTGGTGAGAAAGCGCTTGAAGACGCTTTGGGTGTCGCGCGCCACGCCCCTGCTCACCAGAAAGCGCGCAAAGTGGGTGCGCCCGATCAGCCGTCCGTTCGACAGGTCGCGCGCGCCCTCATAAGCGCCCTCAATGCCGTGGCGCTCCAGACGCCGACCGATTTCCTCGGCGCGCCAGGCACGAAACTCCATCAGCCGGGCCAATCCCGCCTGAAGCTCGGGGTTGTCGGCATCCAGACCCAGCCCCACGACATGCACGGTGCGCCCGCCCCAGGTGACCGAGATTTCCACCCCGGGCACAAGGCGCACGCCCAGCTCGCCGGCCACCGCTGCGGCCTCGGCCAACCCTGCGGTGGTGTCGTGATCGGTCAGCGCCAGCACCTTCACACCCGCCGCCGCCGCCCGTTCGACTAGGGCGCGCGGACTCAGGGTGCCATCAGAGGCGGTGGAATGGGTATGCAGATCGGGAAGCGGATTCATCAAGGCAGTGTAACCCAAGGCGCCAGGGTCGTGGCGACTGTGACGCACCTTTCATCGCGCCGCCCTGTGGATCTATAGTGTTTTCTCGGTCGCGCGCGAGCGCACACGCCCCTTAACCGCCACAGCCGATGTCGCTGGCTTGTCGTCAGCGCCTCGGAAATCGGCCCAACCGGAGAAACGCCCCCATGGCCAGCCTGAACCTGGAGCCTCTGCGCCCCCTGCGCGAACGGCTCGACCAACACCCCATCTATGGCGCCATCGAGTGC